>NZ_JADEXO010000162.1 GCF_015207105.1 cf. Phormidesmis sp. LEGE 11477 | reverse complement strand
TGTATAAGAGACAGCGGCGAGTTTGATTGTGTTTGGCTATGTGTTTGGCTCGTTTGAGGTGCCTTTCTTGCTAGGAGCGACTGCCCCGAAAACGCTGCCAGTCTTGGTGTATCAGGCGTTTACGAATGCGGATTTGACTCAGAGAAGCGTGGCGATCGCCCTGGGTCTGATTCTCTCTTTTGTCTCGATTGGCCTAATCGCCCTCTATCTATGGCTGGGTTCAAATAAACGTTTCGAGCGTCGGTTTCAGCCCCAAATCCCTCAAACACCTCAGATATCTCAGATAGCAAACTCACGCGCAGGAGAACGCTCATGAGCTATACCGCCACTAATAGCAAGGCTCGCAATACGACTCGTAAACTGTTCTTGTGGCTGATTATCGGCGTTCTCTTCTTACCCTTTTTGCCGCTGCTGATCTGGTCATTTGCTCAAGACTGGTATTTTCCTCAGCTCGTGCCCCAGTGGACGCTAGAGCACTGGCGGACGCTGCTGACGGCCAGTACCAAAGTCGCTCAGGGGTTTGGGCAAAGTTTGGCGATCGCGCTGCTGTCTACTGGATTCTCGCTACTGGTAGGAATGCCTGCCGGACGGGCGCTAGGGCTGATGGATTTTCCGGGCAAAGGCGCAATTAAATTGTTTCTGCTGCTGCCTATTATTGTTTCCCCGTTAGCGACCCTAATGGGCATCCAGTTTATGTTGATTCGGCTAGGGCTGAGCGGTACATTAGCGGGCGTGGTGCTCGTGCATCTATTGCCGACCATTCCCTATATGACCCTAGTGCTCAGCAGCGTTTATGCCAACTTCGATCCAGATTATGAGATTCAGGCTCGATCTCTGGGGGCAACTTCTTTTCAAGTGCTTCAGCAGGTGACGCTGCCACTGATCGCGCCGGGCGTAGTGGTCGGGGCGCTGTTTGCGTTTTTAATTTCCTGGAATGAGTTTTTGCTGACCTTTTTTGTCGGCAGTGGCCGGGTATTTACGCTGCCGATGGTGCTGTTTACGGCTTTGCAAGGTGGGAATACGGGGCTGACGGCTGCGATCGCCATCACCTCTATTCTCCCGGCATTGGTTTTCCTATTCTTTTCTAGCCGCGCCCTCAACAACGATGCCGCTATCGGAGGTCTTGGCAATGTCTAAAGATCAAGGAATTAGAGAACAAGAAATTAGAGATCAAGGACTCAAGCATGAAAGATCTGAAAACAGCATGTCTCAAGATAAAACATCTCACGCTAAAACGTCTCAAGACAAAATATCTCAAGACAGAATGGCCACAGATAAAACAGCCACAGATAAAACGGCCACAGATGGAGTGATTCAGAGCCAACCCGCTCAGACGCCGTTCTTTTGCTTACAACAGCTCACCAAAAGCTTTCGTGGCATTCCTGCCGTACAAGATGTGTGGCTAGAGGTAAAGGCAGGAGAACGCCTGGCGCTGCTGGGGCCGTCTGGCTGCGGTAAATCGACCACGTTGCAGATGATTGCAGGCGTGCTGCGGCCTGACGCTGGGCAAATCTTTCTAGAAGGACGCTTGCTCAACCAGGTGCAGCCCGAGCAGCGAAATATGGCACTGGTCTTACAAAAGGGTCTGTTGTTTCCCCATCTCAGCGTAGGAGAGAATGTGGCTTTTGGGCTAAAAATGCGAGGAATGAACCGCACAGAAAGAGAACAGCGGGCGATCGCCATGCTAGACCAAGTGCAGCTAGGCGGCTTTGCTAATCGCGATCCGGCTGAACTGTCCGGTGGCCAGGCGCAGCGGGTGGCCTTGGCGCGATCGCTCGTCATTCAGCCCAAAATCTTGCTGCTTGACGAACCCCTTTCCGCCCTAGATGCTAGCCTTCGCAGCAGTATGCAAGAGCTAATCTTACGTCTGCAAGAAGAAACGGGTGTTACCCTAATCGTGGTCACGCACGACCAGGCAGAAGCGGTGGTCATCTCCGATCGAATCGCCCTCATGTTTGACGGCTGCCTGCGCCAGGTAGACACGCCCGAACGGCTTTATCAACAGCCAGCCGATGAAGGGGTGGCTAGATTCTTCGGCGGCGTCAACTTCTTTTGCGCCGAGGCCGAATCTCACAAGCTCACTCTGCCCGGCGGCGACGTACTCACTACTGCCTATCCGCAGCAGGGCCCTGTCCAGGTCACCGTCCGCCCCGAGCGCGTTCATCTGCTGGCCGACCAGATCTGTGGCACTAATCTCTTACCCGTCACTATCATCCAAAACCGATTCACGGGCACCCTGCGTCATCTTTCACTCAAAACAGCAGCAGGATTGAACTTACAATCTTGGGTGCCCCCTAGCCTCAACTTCACCGTTGGCCAGACCGCCTTCGCTCACCTGCCACCCGATGCCCTCTGGAGCTGGCCTCTGCCTGCGAATAGCTCAGCCTCTAAGCGTGCAACTTCTATGCGAATTCGTCAGAAGAGCGAAGGTCATCGCAGTACCAGCGCCTCTAAGGAGTATTAGCTAAGGCTGTTAGCTTTGGCGTCATTCACCATGCTTTTCGAGAACGCCAAAGGCGAACGACAAGAGCAAAGCCATTCATCATTCATCGTTCCTCATTCTCTTTATGTCTTTCCCCCGCCGTCGCTTTCTCACCCTTTCTGCTGGCGCTACGCTAGCCACTCTCGCAGCGAGCTGTGCCAACAATCAAGACGCCTCTGCGCCCCGGCTCGATCCTACCGCCGCCACCTGGGAAGAGATTACCGCATTAGCCCAAGGAACCACCGTCAACTGGGCAATGTGGGGCGGCAGTGACCAGATCAATAGCTATGCCGATGGCTGGGTAGCCGAGCGACTGCAGAGCGAATATGGTGTCACGCTCAATCGGATTCCGTTAAATGACACGGTAGAAGCGGTTAACAAAGTGGTCGGAGAAGTTCAGGCTGGCGTCAGCGACCGGGGCAGCATTGATCTAATTTGGATCAATGGCGAGAACTTTCGGACGATGAAGCAAGGCGATCTGTTGTTTGGGCCATTTACTGACAAGCTGCCTGCGATGGCCTATTACGATACGAGTAACGCCTCAGTGATCAGTGACTTTGGCTTGCCAATTGATGGCTATGAATCGCCCTACACGGGTGCGTTTTATATCATGGCGGCTGATACGGCTAGAGTGCAGACAATGCCGCAAAATTTCGATCAGCTGCTGACTTGGGCTAGGGAGAATCCGGGTCGGTTTGCTCATGTGGCTCCGCCTCAGTTTGACGGCAGTCGGTTCTTGCTAACGGTTCTATACGGGGTAACGGGTGGCTACGAACAGTATGCTGGCGCAGAATTTGACTTGGCGCTGTGGGAAGAGAAATCGCCTCAAGTGTTTGAATATTTGCAAGAATTACGGCCATATCTATGGCGAGAAGGGGCCACCTATCCCCCCAGCCAAAGCCGACTGCAAGAATTGTTCTCTAATGGTGAGATCTGGCTGATGCCTGCGTTTACCGCTGGAATCGCAGAAGGAATTAATACCGGGCAGTTCCCAGATACAACAGAAGCTTTTGCGATGCCAGGCATTTCACTGAACGATCCTTCGTTCACGGCGATTCCAACCAACGCGAGCAATCCAGCAGGCGGTATGGTGCTAGCCAATATTCTCAGCAGCCCTGAAGGCCAGCTAGAGAAATTCAAGCCCGCTGTCTGGGGCGATCCGCCGCTGCTGACGCGCAGCAAGCTATCGGCAGAAATGCAGGCAGAGTTTGACCGAGTAGAAACTGACTATGGACTGCCGCTAGAGGCGATCGCACAGAACACTGTTCCCGTTGTCAACGCCGAATACACGACCCGACTAGAACAGATGTGGACTGAACAATTTGCCACCTAACCCAGCAGTTCTTTCTATCCATAGCTTAAACGATTACTAGAATATAGAAATCCGCTACTAGAGCCTATAACCTCAGCACAACTACCTCAGAACAACTACCTCAGAACAACTACCTCAGAACAACTATGGTCTTCAAAGAACGACAGTCTCGCGCGAAAGGCGTAGTAGAAGATAATCGACTGATGGAGCTGCACCTGTATCCGGGCAATCGCTGCAACCGCGACTGCGACTTTTGTACGGTGTTCGGCACGCCCAAAGGCTGGGCAATAGAATATACAGCCGAGCATTTGGACGCTACTTTGGCCAGCGTCATGCTGCACGAGAAAGGCGCGCTGAAGTTCTATGGTGGTGAGCCGACGCTGAATACAGAGAATACAATCTGGGCGATCGCATACCTTAGAGAACATGGCTTCAAAGGGGCGATGGTGATCTACTCCAATGGGATCAAAGCCGACCAGCTTTTGCAGATTTTAGAATCTGATCCGCTTGGCAAAACTACTGCCTCGCTCAACTATTCGATTGCGACAGGCGATGGTGCCCCGCAGATGCCACAGTCTTCACTGCGAAAGCTGGAGGCGTATGAGAGAGAAAATGAGGGCGCGATCGCCATTGGCCATCCCGATATCGTGGACTCTGGTCGCGGCGTCGATCCCTTCACTGGTGAAGAGACTCGGCCCAAAGTCAATCACCGCTGTCCCCACTGCTATCCCGTCCTTAGAACCGATGGCCAGTACCACGCCTGCCCTTTCGCCATCGAAAATAGCGCCCCTCACTTTCAGCTAGGCACCGTCACCGATGCCCCCGCAAAAGTCACTCAAAACTTCACCACTTTTCTCAACTGGATTGATACCGTCCATGAACCCTACGCCGCCGAGCATGACTTACCAGCTTGCACAGTCTGCTGGAAAAATCTCAAGGAGCTGCCTGTTCCAGAGTACAAATAGTGCGCTTGTCAGGCTCAATGCTCTGCGAAGCTCAATATTTTTTGGCGCATCCACTAATAGCTTTCGCCCGAAGGCCATCATTCGATCTACTGCGATGTCGATGGCTTCCGGGCAGTACTTTGCTGTCGCTGGATTTGCTTACTCTTGGTCGGCCTGTTTAGCGAGCCTGCCAAAAGCTTAGTTTAGGGCAATCGCAGGCGCTTCAACCTTAGGCAAGGGGCGGCCTATCAGCTGTTCAAACTCGCTGGCTTTATGGAAGTCGGGATTTTCAGGCGCAATCCCCTCAGAAAGCATGACCATCCACTGCGTATCCATGCGAGTGTAAAACGTGTGAAGCTCGTACGGCTCAATTAGCAGACATTCTCCAGCCGACAGCAAAAAAGTCTGCGCCTTGGACTGCTTTAGGCTGCGTACGGTGACTTCAACTTGCCCTTTGACTATGAAGAAGAGTTCATAATTTTCTTTGTGAAAATGATTGCCGCGATGCTTATCCGCCAGCGTTTCTACAAAGTTGATTTCGCCCCACCCTTTTTGAGCAACCTGCCAAAAGCTGCCTCTGTCGTCCGAGTGAAACACTGGCATCACAAATTTCCGCACGAATAGTCTCCTTACAGTTGTAGAACTACTGGTTTATATTCTCCCAGAGAATATAACTTTCCGTAATATAACTGAAGAAAATGCCGAAAATGATTATCTATGCCCTTTGGTAGAGTATGGCTTTCAGCAATATGGCTGAATAGGCGAGCATAAAGTGCAACAGTGCATACACTTATGGCCGCTGTCTGTAGTCGCTCTCAGCCTGCTTAGGGCAGTCATATCACTGAGAGTGACTCCCCAAGTGACTCTGGGCCTGAGAGCTATTTGGCAAGCTGTAGGCACGTTGATGGGCAACCGTCCCAATGCATCAGAACGGTTGAATAGCTAGCCAACAGTCGGCGGCAGCTCTACTGAGGTTTCTAAAGCTTTTGACAACCCCGATTCACGCGACAAACCGTAGGGATGTAGCATGCTATGTCACTACTACGACAATCAAGGGGTAAGCAGTCAGAATTTGGTATTACAACAACTTAGGTCGATATAACTGTCCTAGCTGACCTAGTAAGTGCTATAAGTGCAAAGTTGTTATAACTATCGTGGCCAGTGCTGGCGCACTCAGTCTATAGCGGCCTATAGCGGCAGTCGAATTGTGAAAGTTGAGCCCTCTCCAGGACTAGAGGTAAAGGTAAGGGTGCCAGAATGCTCTTCTACGACGACTTGGTGGGCGATCGCCAGTCCTAGCCCAGTCCCTCGACCCACTTCCTTTGTGGTAAAAAAGGGATCGAATAAGCGGCTGTGGATCTCCGTAGGAATACCCACACCGTTATCGCTAATCGAAATGGCAGCATAGCGACCGCGCACTTTAGTCGCAATTTGAATTTGTGGTGAGTAGGGCATGATCTTTGTCCCATCTAGAGAAGCCGCTGATGCATGTAATGACCGTTTGTGATGTTCTGACTGGACGATCAAGGCATCAATAGCGTTACTGAAGATGCTGAAAAATACCTGATTGATCTGTCCAGCAGAGCAATTTGTTTTAGGTAGGTTACCGTAGCGTTTAACAATTTCAATTTCCTGAGTGGGATCTTTAAGCGTTAAACGATTGCGAAGCAGTAACAGCGTACTCTCAAGCCCTTCATGAATATCGACCTGCTTTCGCTCGGACTCGTCTAAGCGTGAGAAGTTGCGTAAAGACAGGACAATGTCACGAACGCGGCTAGTGCCTGATCTCATTGAATTAAGGATTTTTGTGAGATCTGCGATGACAAAATCGGGGTCAATCTCTTCAATCGCTTTGGCGAGTTCAAGGTTAGGACTAGAGCACTGCTGTCTGTAGCAGCTCAACAGATAAGATAAATCTTCGATATAGCGCGCAGTCTCAGGAATGTTTCCATAGATAAAATTGATAGGGTTGTTGATCTCATGGGCAATCCCCGCTACCATCTGGCCTAGCGAAGACATTTTGGCCTTTTGCACTAAACTAGTCTGACTTTTTTTTAGATTTTTGAGCGCTTGCGATAGGCTTTGAGTGCGTTCTTGAACTAGTGCCTCTTGCTGTTGGTAGAGTCTTGCATTTTCTAGAGAAATGGCAGCCTGAGCAGCGATAATCTTGAGAACTTCCAAATGGTTAGGGGTAAAAGCATCTGCCGTGCTTTGGTTTTCTAGATAGAGAAGGCCAGAGAGTCGACCCTGGTGAAGAATAGGCAAGCAAAGCAGGCTTTTGGGCTGCTGCTGAATGATATAGGGATCATTAGCCAGCAGTTTGTGAGTGGTCGCATCTGAAATGATGCTAGCTTCCCCCGCACGTTTGACGGCGTTGATCAATCTAAGTGGTAGCTCAGCAGTCGACAGTAGCAGATCTTTTGCCACCACCTCAAAGCAATCGACGTTTTGAGCGATCGCCTTCACGTGCCAGACATTTTCTTCAAGCAGCAGCAAAGCACATCGATTTGCGCCAGCATTTTCGAGCGTAATTTTTATCAGTGAAAGGATGAGCTGATCAAGCTGAATCTCAGACGAAAGTGCCTGCGATGCTCGTAGAATTGAGGCGAGATCGAGCGAGTGAGTATTGTTAGGGCGAAGAGTGCCAGCCTGATATGGCTGAACGCTATAGGCAGCTTTAGAAGCTTGAAGAGACTCTAATTTATAGGTGTAGGAGGATGGTTCGAGTACATCTCCTAACGCTGTGGTATTTGACACGGTGTTCGACACGGTGTTCGATAAAGCAATTGATTGAGCGTTCGACTGAATAGTTGACTGAATAGTTGACTGAGAAAAAGCAGAGCTGACCGTTGGCTCAAGAATATGGGGATATCTTTGCGCTAGCGTCTGTAGCTTGGCGATCGCACCCCACTCACTGTAGGCCGCGTAGCTTTGGAAGAGATATTCTCGCGCTATGCGGGGCTTTTGCCAGTCAAAATAGAGCTGGGCCGCTAGTTCATGCGCCAGTGCCGCTTCGTAGAGATAGCCATTGGCAGTCGCCATAGAGATGGCCTGGTCGTAGTGCTCGCTGGCCACTATCCAACGCTGCTGCAACCGTGCTTTTTCCGCCGCGACTATCAGACATTTATGTTCAAGGTTTTCAGGACAGAGCTTAGCCCAGTCTTCTAGCTTTGTTTCTAGGCGTTCTAGATCTGCCTGGTAAAGCGATCTGGCGTCGTCGTCTTCGGCACTTTCGATCGCAGCCAGCTGCATTAGCGCCATGTAAAACACAGTAGACGGTGTCTTGGCATGGCTAGCAACAGTATGCCCTACCCGATTGAACTGCCAGATTAAATCTTTGTAGGTCGATTGCTGTCTTAATAGATAGGCGTGCCGAATTTTGATGGCATAGAACCAAGCTAGGGCAAAATCATCACTCTGATAGGTCTCTAGGTAGCGCGATTCATCAAAATCATCATCGTTAAAGGTCTCTGGCGTGTGCGTCAGACCCAGCATCTGACGGATTGGCTGAATCACGGCTGCTGTATAAATATCAAGATTATTTAGGCTCTTAATCCGCCGTAGAAAATCTGCGTGAGTTTGAACAATTGCGTAGAGCTCGTGAAGATTCTTGCCGTAGGTCAGGCGATCAGAGCCGCTGAGCATCATCATGAAGCTAACGGTTAGCCAGTTGCCAGCTTCCATCCCGTAGCGATAGGCAGCCTCGAAATATCGATCTGCCTGACGAACAGGCCGACACCAGCTTTGTACATCTGCTGCAAAAAGAAAATTCGTCATACTCTGCACATCTGCGTTGTCGAATTGTTCGCAGAGCTGGACGGCCATTTTGCCGATGCGATAGCCGGTTTCAGGGTCGTTTAGCCAAACCACTGCGGTCATGCCGTAGCCCACGTAGCCGAAAGGCGACATTTCGGTATGACCATGCTGCAAAGAGAGCGCAGTCATCTTCGTGACCGCTAGTAATGAGAGCGCGGGCTGACCGTTTAACCAGGCAGAATAAAATAGAATTTGCAAAATCCGCATCATCTCTTCGATATTGAGATTGTTGAGATGTTCGGTGTTTAGGCGTGATTCAATCGACTGCTGTTCTAAAAGCTGTTTGACTAGTTCAATTTCTGCGGTTATGTGCGATTGGATAGTCTCTGCGTTGGTAGGAACCATCCACCCCAATAGAGATAGGCTACTTTTCTGAGCTGCGATCGCATCTTGATAGCGAGACTGTAGCTGGTATTGCGTCATCTGGACGCGGTAGATTCTTGCTTTGTCTAGCGGCGTACGGCATTTTGGCAGCGCCTGATTGTAGACACTTTCAGCTTGCTCGAACTGACCGCAAAGATAAGCCGCCTCAGCCTCTGATTGATGCAGCTTATACATCAGATCGTAGTGAGTATCCCAGGCGGATTCAGGCAGAAGCTGGACACCCGTTTTGTAGTAATCCCAGGCCGCTGCGTAGGCTGCTGAGAGTTTGGCTTTTTCCCCTGCTTTTAGGTTGAGGTAAGACAGCTCTATTCGCTGGTTTTTATTTAGCGCTTCTTTGCCTAAATTGAGCTGGTTGACCAGATCGAACAATCGCTCTTCCTGCTCATCAGCAGACAGTTCTGAGAGTAGGAGCTGGCCGATTTGCGCGTGGGTTTGCTGCTTTTGATGATCCGAGATTAAGGCGTAGGCGGCCTGCTGTACCCGGTCGTGTAAAAATCGATAGGTAGGGATTTTTGTCGCTGTTTTCGCGGCAGGTGCGGCGAGCATAGCATCGGTTGAAAGGATGAATTCTGCTGGGATAGAGGCTTGATTTTGATAGGTCTTGTACGCCTCATTGGTGGCTAAGAGTATGCCTGCTTCGATCGCTGGCCAGAGCGCTTCTGCAATATTAGCAGCGGGGCGATCACACACAATTGATAGCGTATCAAGATCGAACTGATTGCCGATACAGGCAGCTAGTTTCAACGCAGTTTGAGTGTCGGCAGACAGCTTTTCTAGCCGCTGAGCCATGAGCTCGACCACGTTATCTGTCAGCGTGTGCTGGCCCACCTTCAAAGCGTTGTACTCCCAGGTTTGGCTATGCTGGTTGAAGGTAATTAAGCCATCCTCGTAGAGCGCCTTCAAGCACTGATGCGTGAAGAAAGGACTGCCCTGCGCCTTATGAAAGACAAGTTCGGTTAGACGTTGAGCCAAGCTCAGTGAGCACTTTAACGTGTCAGCGGTAAGCTGGTTAAGCGTGTCTGGCTGTAGCGAAGAAAGGATAAGGGTGCTAGTAGAAATGTTGGCAGTGGTCAGCGTCTGTACCATCTGCATCAGCGGATGAGCCGGAAATACTTCATTATCTCGGTAAGCACCCATTAGCAACAGGTAGCCTGCTGTTTCGCTGATCAGTTTTTCTACGAGCTGAAGAGAGGCGACATCTGCCCATTGCAAATCATCTAGAAAAATGACAAGCGGGTGATCCGAGCTCGCAAAAACTTGAACAAACCGTTGAAAAACTTGGTTGAGTCTGTTTTGCGCTGCTGTACCCGATAGCGCTGGGACAGAGGGCTGCGGCCCTAAAATCAATGCCAGATCGGGGAGGATTTCAACCAATACCTGGGCTTCTTCAGCCGCCGCGTTTAATATTTCTGTTTTCCACTGTTCGAGCTGGCAATCATCTTCATACAGGAGTTGTTCAATGAGATTTTGAAAGGCTTGAGCGATCGCACTAAAAGGCACATTGCGATTAAACTGATCGAACTTACCGCTAATAAAGTAGCCTTTCTTTTCTACAATCGGCTTGTGAACTTCTTTGACAACTGCAGTTTTTCCAATTCCAGAGCGTCCGCCAACTAGAACAAACTCTGTGTTTCCTTGAGAAACCCTTTCAAAAACCGTCAGCAATGTAGCGACTTCCTGCGCTCTGCCATACAGCTTTTCAGGAATCAAGAAGCGTAAATCCCGATCTTTTTCGCCTAGAGAAAACGGTGATATAGCGCCTGTTTCTCGCCAATCGTTTAGGCAGCGCTCTAGATCGTGTTTGAGCCCGGCAGCGCTTTGGTAGCGGTCTTCAGCATTTTTAGCCATCAGCTTCTGGATGATCGCCGCTAACATATCAGGAACCGCCGCATTCAGCTTCTGCGGCGGTACTGGCTGCTTAGCAATGTGGCAATGCACCAGCGACAGCGGATCGGCCAAGGCAAAGGGAAGCTGGCCCGTGATTAACTCATAAAAAGTGACGCCCAGCGCATAGAAATCGCTACGGTAGTCTACGCCCCGATTCATCCGACCGGTTTGCTCAGGCGATAGGTAGGCCAATGTACCTTCTAATCCCTGTGTAGGTTGGATGCCCTGCTGCTCTTGTGGCAGGCTAGAAGCCAAGCTAAAGTCAATCAGCTTGATCTGTTTTGTGTCTGGATGAATGAGAATGTTGTCAGGCTTAATATCTTTGTGAATAATATTGTGCTGATGAATATATGCGAGCACATCAGATATT
>NZ_JADEXO010000161.1 GCF_015207105.1 cf. Phormidesmis sp. LEGE 11477 | reverse complement strand
GCCTCATGAGCACTTGCTCAATGCGAGTGTAGAGTTCCATAATTGATTTGGTTGAGTGTGGTAATTCAACCAGTCTCGAACATTCCTTGCCTTTTCGGTACTGGAATGTTCGGCACTCTACGCGATCGCTTTGCCGATTCCTGAAAAGATTCTACTTAGAGAAAAACTTCGCACTGTCCAGATCTTCACATTACTGGAGTATTAACCGTACTTTAGCGATTTGACTTTCACGGATTCTGATTTGACGATCTAAACTTAGCTACTCAAATAGTTCGAACATGAGCTAGATAGACTCTGGTTCACGGCAGCTCATGCTATATCCTGCAAATTTACGCGAGATTGCAGCATTCCGGCAGGATCGGTGTAAGCTTAATGGCAATTTACGACTGGCCTGCCGCCGCCTTCTTACCAAGGCTTGTGGTAGAAAACTCTACAGCCACTATGGATGCGTTTCTGCTAACTGTTTATTTTTTGGTCGTCACCTATGTTCTCTATCAGATGGCGCTGTCTATAGAAGACCGCCTAGAGGATAAGGTGATCATCCATTTGGATGAAGAATTCTCGGCAGAGCAAACGCAGGCACAGCTTTCTTTTCAAGAAGGCAAGCGTTCGATCAAGGTCAAAGCCGTGACTCAAGAAAGGGGCTTCAAAAATAGCAAGGTCAAAGTTCCAGTGCTTTGCCTGCTGATTGGCGATGCGCCCGATGTTTCAAAGATAGATCCTGCTGAGCTAGAAGGTCTTAGGAAGCTAGGGATCGATGACGGGGCGATCGCAGCCGTACTCCAGCCCAAGATTGAAATTCAAGTCAAGCCCACCGGTCAGCAGCCGATCAAGCCGCCGCTTCTGTACCTCACTGTCACCATTGATAATCGGACGGCGAACCTGCAAACTTACGTCAACTGGGACGCCAGCTCTTTAGAGATGTTCAAGCAGGGCAATCGAATTGTTCGCAGTACGCCGAATATGCCAAGAGACCTTTCTCAGGCACAGGTCCACAGCGTCGTCAATCCGGGGCAGGCCGTCACATCGAATGTCACCATCGAAAAAAACTATCTCTACGATGCCGCTAGCGCTCAGATACAACTAGCCAAACCTCTAGTCAGCCTAGAAGAACGGTTAGAGCGCTCAAAGCTAACCGATCCGACGACGGCCTCCAAGAACATTCAGCCGCTCTACAGTCTCGATCTAATGGTAGGACTAAAAACCACCACAGCGCCGAATAGCGATTTGATCAACTTGCTGATTCCTTTTAGCTTCACGCTAGAGATCAAGCCCGATCAGATTGCGCTGCCGCCTTTGCGATGGTTGCTCAGACGAACTGGTCGTAATAGACAGCGGCTGCGTAGCTGGCTTTGGGGAAGATAGTCTGGTGCAGCGTCAAACCTCAAAATTACGATTAAATGACGATACACTGTTCGTCTAGAGCTGGCTCAGTGGTTGCGGGGTGAGAGCGGATCTTCGATCTGTTTTCATCTTGAGGAAAGTCCGGGCTCCCAAAAAGTCAAACTTGCTGGGTAACGCCCAGTGCGGGTGACCGTGAGGAGAGTGCCACAGAAACATACCGCCGATGGAGAGGAAACTTTCACAGGTAAGGGTGCAAGGGTGCGGTAAGAGCGCACCGGCAGCATCGAGAGGTGCTGGCCAGGTAAACCCCGGTTGGGTGCAAGGCCGAAGGAGCGACGGTTGACTTTTTACCGGCTCCGTTTTAAGTGTGCCGCTAGAGGCGTTTGGTAACAGACGTCCCAGATAGATAACCACCTCATAGAAAAGGGCTTGGCCCTGCTTCTATTGAGAACAGAACCCGGCTTAGGTCCAGCTCTAGATTCTTTCTCGCTCGCTTATGTCTGCTCATGGCTAAAGGTCATAGCTGAAAAACCATGGCTAAGAAACGTGCTGATCTAAACCAGACTGCGCCGGCTGTGGTTGAGGATACTTCCAGCAGTGATGAGGCTTCAGCGTTGGAAAAACTGCTAGCGGATCTGGGCATTAGCGCAGTGGATGTCCGCTTAGATCTGCTGAAGCTGGCGATGATCGATATCTCTAGCTCAGCGACTCAGAACAACGAGAAGCTTGAATTTCTGGGGGATGCGGCGCTACGGCTGGCGGCGGCAGAGTTCTTGATGGAGCGCTATCCGCAGATGGCGGTAGGGGATATGTCGGCGGTGCGATCGCAAATTGTCAGCGATCGCACCCTCGCTACCCTAGCCAAACGCTATCACCTGCGGCGCTATCTAGTCTTGTCCAAAAGCGCCGCTGGCGACAAAGCCGGCACTGATTCGCGCCTAGCCGACACTTTCGAGGCCATCCTTGGGGCGCTATACCTCAGTGCAGGCGATCTGAGGCTGATTCGACCTTGGTTAGACACTCACTTCGTGCAGCTTACCGAGTCTTTGCAAACCGATCCAGCCAAGCAAAATTACAAAGCTGCCCTCCAAGAACTCACTCAGTCTCACTACAAGTCGCTGCCGACCTATAGGGTGAACGAAATTAGCCAGCTACACGGCGATGAAGAGCGCTTTCAGGCCGAAGCTTGGTTTCAAGACAAGCTCTGGGGCACGGGCAAAGGCCGATCGATGAAAATGGCTGAACAAGCCGCTGCGAAGATTGCATTTGACGCGCTCAAACAGGTAATCGAAGCTACCTGAAGCGGCGCTGGTCTTGATAGTTCCTAAGCTTAAAGGCTTTAAACCAGAATCGAACGAGCATTCTCAGCGGGCACTCTAGGTGGATAGATCACGCCTAGAGGAACAACCCTATGCCATCGACAGCAGCAAACCCAGAGCCTATTGATCTAGTACTGTTGGGCGCTGGGCGCTGGGGTACGCACCTATTACGCAATTTCTTGAACCATCCACAGATTCGGCTGCGCGCCGTGGTCGAAGCGTCAGAATCTCGGCTGGCAGCTTTGGCTGATCAGCTTCATGGCACTGGGGTGAAGGTGATCAGCGATTGGCAGGCGGCGATGGCGTTAGAGGGGGTTGTGGGTTGTGCGATCGCCACCCCAGCCGCCACTCACTACAAACTGATCGAAGCCGCCCTCGAACACAATCTCCACGTCCTCGCCGAAAAGCCACTGACGCTAGATATCGCCAGCTCCAAAGCGCTCTGTACTCTCGCCGCCCAGCAAAATCGCCAGCTCGTTATTGACCACACCTACCTCTTCCACAGCGTCGTTACTACTGGCAAAACGGCGCTGAAGAACCTCGGCACCCCCCGCTACGGCTACGCTACCCGCACTCACCTCGGCCCCGTCCGACAAGACGTTGACACTCTCTGGGATCTCGCCATTCACGACATCTCTATTTTTAACTACTGGCTAGGGGAGCGCCCGATCAAAGTTCAGGCACAGGGCAGTAGCTGGCTACAGCCGCAAATAAACACCCCTCTATCACCGAACGGACTAGCCGATCAAGTATGGTGCCGATTGCAATATCCCAGCGGCTTTGAGGCAACAATTCACCTATGCTGGGCCAATCCTGACAAGCAGCGGCGGCTGGCTGTGGTGTGCGATCAAGCAACGCTCATATTCGACGAAATGAACAAAGCAGCGCCTTTAATCCAACAAAACGGTAGCTTTACCCAAAACAACAATCAATTCACGCCTCAAAACCTATCAACGCAGCCAGTAGAAAGTCCGGCAACCGAACCACTTAGAAAAGTTTGTGACCATTTTGTTACCTGTATCCAACAAAATCAGCCTTCAGCTATCTCATCAGCCGAGATAGGCACTCAGCTAGTCTCTGTTCTCGCTGCTCTTTCTGACTCTATGAAGCAAAATGGCGAATGGATATCTGTAGTTGCCTAGGCAATGGATTCTTGATGTGATCACAGATGATCTCAACAGGAATCACCCGGATGGGTACTAACCTATGTCATTTTTTCTAGCTAACTTTGAGAAAGCAAATAGTTAAAAGCAACAACGTTTCACTAATTCACTAAATAGTTAGGAGAAAAAATGGCAGGCATTAAAAGTCTTAAGGTGTCCGTAACTGAACCACCTGCTCAGGCACGGGTTGAAGCTACTGTTACCTTCTCGCAGAAAGAACAGGAGCTTGGATTAAAATATATACTTTGGGTTACTCTGTACGACAAAGATCTAGGTCGCGATCAACAGTGGTTATATCCCAACTTCCCGTACATGCCTTCTGCTCAGTGGGCAAAGTCAGACAAGGACGATTTTCTCATGTATTTACCTGGAAAATGGCTTAATCCGACTCAATCAGAAGTTGTTGTCCCGCTCTCAGCTTCTTTGACAGAGCGGGACAATAGAGGTATTGATGCAACCCCTCGGGTTCGCAGCGCTATCTCTAATGACGCTGACAACAACGGGACTCTTGAACTCTATGCTAGAGCCGTTGTTGTGCCTGAAACATCTTATGCGGTGAGATACAGCAGCACGCAACCAGTACCCATGAGCGAGTTACAAGTAGCTTTCTAAAGATCTTCTGCCTATAGGTGCGGATTTGACAGCTGTTACACAAAGACCCCTGAACACACAGAACTTGTCTGATGCGCTCAGGGGCGAGGATCTGCAATATTCTCTACTTCGTTGAGTCAGACTGACTATAGATGCCTAGCTACCAATCCGTAGCAGCTCTACGTCAAAAATCAGGGTTGCGTTCGGTGGAATCACACCGCCTGCACCGCGAGCGCCATAGCCTAGATCCGGTGGAATAATCAGCTTGCGTCTGTCGCCGACTTTCATCATGCCAACGCCCTCATCCCAGCCTTTGATCACCTGGCCGCGACCGACGGTGAAGTTGAATGGCTTGCCGCGATCGCGCGAACTATCAAACTTAGTCCCGTCTTCTAACGTGCCGACATAATGCACAAACACCCGGTTACCCGGCTGCGGCGAAGCGCCGTCACCTTCAGCAATCACCACATACTGCAAGCCAGAATCCGTCGTCACGACCTCTTCATTTGACTCTACACCTGGCACCATCGCATCTTCAGCCATTGCATCCCCTGGGGTATCGTTTTCCAACAAATCACTGGCGCTCTGGGCGATTAAAGTTCCTGAATCTTCTATCCGCTCTACAGCCGCAGGCGCACTAGAAACACTATCTGCCACTGCCCTTTCACCATCGCCGCCAGTGAACTGAGCTACCAGCAATACCGCGCAGCAGGCCACCACCACGCCAAAGCTAATCAATATTTCTCGCATAGTTTTAATGTAGATAGCTCCTCGCAATCAAAAAGCTATAAAGTTTACTATTGGCAGTCTACTACTCAGCCACAGCCCTAGCGATTAAGAAAAGTACGAATGATCAACGTCTGTGTCCACATTCATCACCCATCGTTCATCCTTCCGACTTCTCTTCTGACTTCCCTTCAGCGCCACTGCTTATTTTCTAGATCGCGAAGCTGTCGCTCTAGCCGATCAAGCCGGCCCCGCAGCTCATCCATCTCCGACTGGCGAGGCACGCCCAAGTCCTGCATGATGTTACGCACCTGTCTTCGCATTTGCTTCTCTAAAGCGCCCTGGTCAATATTGAACTGAGTCATAAAATCATCGACAAAGCCCTTAGCCTGATCCGGGTCTAGCTTGCCGTCGCGCACTAGCTCTTCGCTCATCTGCTTTACCCGTTCAGCTACTAGCGAAGTGGTGCCAACGCCGAACATCAAAAGCTGTCTGAGTAGATTAGAGCTATCCATAAGTAATCTCCAAAGGCCGAAATAAAGACACAGATACCCCTTTATTTTGGCAAACTATGTCTATCGGCGACGGGCGGTTTACCGTAAGGCTAATTTGCTGTGGGTCTGTGCCCAGTTGACCTAGACGCCGTTCTTGTCCATTTTTCTGGCAACCCCGCTGGCTATGACGACTTGTCCTCGATGCGATCGCACCATCACTCCAACGGCCATCAACTGTCCCCACTGCCAGCTCGTCCTCAAAGCTCACGGTCATCCCGGCATGACCCTGCACCGGGCAAAGGGCGAGACATTCTTATGCGATACCTGCACCTACGAAGCAGACGACACCTGCAATTTCCCCAAACGCCCTACCGCCAAAACCTGCACACTCTATCAGAATATCAACGCGCTGCCAGAGAAGAGCGCCAAAGAGATCTATGCCGTTCCGTGGTGGCGAAAGATCAATAAATTTTGGGCAGGGATGATCGTTCTAGTCATCGTCAGCGTGATTATTACCGTTCTGTAGATCAAGTTTCGTAAGATCGAGTTTTGTAAGGTCAGATTTCCATAGCTTAAGAATCGATACGAGAGGCGCGATCGCCTCAAAAAGCTGTGCTATCACAAACACTAGAACTTTTCCAAACTGCAGGTTCAGCCGCCTCCATCCAACTACCCCCGATCTAAACTATGCTCGCTTACACAACTGTTTCCAATATCATCCAACTGCCCTCCGCCCTAGAATCTGTCGTCTACCTCGCCGGACTGGTCGTCGTTCTAGCCGCACCCTATCTCTTTTTCAACCTAGTAGACAAATTCAACGCAGCGACTAAGCCTGCTCAAAAGACTACGAGCGATCGCCCCAGCGAACTGTAATTCAAAAACCCTACAGCCACTGGCAGTGAGGTTTTCGACTTGGACGGATTGGGCAACTCTGACGAAAGCGCTGATAGAGCTGAGACTATCGAGAAGCTAAAGAGACTGGTTGATGAAGCGAGCACCTTAGCCAAGGATGGCAAATATCAAGAGGCAATAGAATTTACAGATAAGCTCTTAGAAGATTATCCAGACTTTGCTGGCAACATCTATGCGCTCAGAGGAACGATCCATGGGTTGATGGACGAGATAGAAGTTGTGATCGCAGAAATCAGAAAAGGAGAAGCTATCTGCGAAGCGCGAGGTGATTCACAAGGCGTTGAGATCATGAAGCAGTTTGCCGACGATCTGCAATACAGTCTTGATAGCGGTGAGTGGGCCGAAGAACTTGAAGAAGAACGTAGAATCGCCGAAGAGCAAGAGAACTATTGAAAGACGCTGTCGAAGCTCAGCAGAGATGAAGCTTGAAAAAGTTGAAGCCTAGAAGAAATCGATTCAGAGAGAAGGCTGCACCTAAGAATCGCCAGCGGACTAAAGGGCTCATACATGCAGGCCCATAGCCGCTCAGCGAAAGACTACAATTGTGTAGACCTGAGCCTGCTACCGATCGATCTAACTTATGACTTCCACCCTGATCTCCAAAAGCGAAATCGCTGAAGCCGTCGAGCAGCGCCGCAATTTTGCCATCATCTCTCACCCAGACGCTGGTAAAACGACGCTGACCGAGAAGCTATTGCTCTATGGTGGAGCCATTCACGAGGCGGGATCGGTCAAAGCCAGACGCGCCCAGCGACACGCGGTCTCTGACTGGATGGCCCTGGAGCAGCAGCGCGGTATCTCGATTACCTCGACCGTATTGCAGTTCAGCTACGACGATTACTGGATCAATCTGCTAGACACGCCCGGTCACCAAGACTTTAGTGAAGACACCTATCGCACCCTAGCCGCTGCGGATAATGCCGTCATGCTAGAAGACGCAGCCAAAGGCTTAGAGCCACAGACGCGTAAGCTGTTTGAGGTGTGTCGAATGCGCGACATGCCGATTTTCACCTTTTTCAATAAGCTAGACCGGCCAGGACGTGAACCGCTAGAGCTGCTAGATGAAATTGAGCAGGAGCTAGGGCTGACGACTTATGCGGTGAACTGGCCGATCGGCATGGGCGATCAGTTCAAAGGCGTCTTTGACCGCCGGAAAAGGCAGGTGCATCTGTTTGAACGGACGGCGCACGGTAGTAAAGAAGCAAAAGATACGGTGCTCGACTGGGGCGATCCGAAGATTCAAGCGTTGGTTGGCGATGAGCTGTTTGATCAGTTTGCCGAAGAGCTAGAGATGCTCGATGAGATTGGGCCAAAGCTAGATCTAGAGATGGTACATGCTGGGCAGATGACGCCCGTGTTCTTTGGCAGCGCCATGACTAACTTTGGCGTAGAGCTGTTTCTCGAAGCCTTCTTAGACTACGCGCTAGAGCCCGGTGTGCATGAGAGTACGATTGGCCCAGTACCGCCGACAAAAGAAGAATTTTCGGGCTTTATCTTCAAACTGCAGGCGAATATGGACCCGAGGCATCGCGATCGCGTCGCCTTCATCCGCGTTTGCTCTGGCAAATTTGAAAAAGACATGGTCGTCAACCACGCCCGCACCGGTAAAAACGTCCGACTCTCTCATCCGCAAAAGCTATTCGGCCAGGGCAGGGAATCGCTAGAAACTGCCTATCCGGGTGACGTCATTGGCTTGAATAACCCCGGCGTTTTCGCCATCGGCGACACTATCTATCAGGGTGAACCGCTCGAATACGAAGGCATTCCCTTCTTCTCTCCAGAGATGTTTGCCTATCTGAAAAACCCGAACCCTTCCAAATTCAAACAGTTTCGCAAAGGCGTTTCTGAGCTCAGAGAAGAAGGCGCAGTCCAGATCATGTATTCGGCTGACGAGTCGCGGCGCGATCCGATCTTAGCCGCTGTCGGGCAGTTACAGTTTGAAGTCGTCCAGTTTCGCCTAGAGAACGAGTACAACGTAGAGACGATGCTAGAACCGATTGGCTACAGCGTAGCGAGATGGGTCACCGGGGGCTGGCCAGCGCTAGAGAAAGCAGGACGCATTTTTAATACGGCAACGGTTAAAGACAGCTATGGACGCCCGGTTTTGCTATTCAAGAATGAATGGAACTGTCGTCAGGTAGAAAGCGATCATCCCGATCTCAAGCTCAGCAACACGGCCCCTGTCGTCTCGGGAATGCAGCCTGAAGACATATAGGCTGATGCGGATCGCAATATTCCATCTGAGATCTCATCTAAGCGCGCAACTGTCACACAAACCTGTGCTTCTATAGGAGGATGTCGGCCTGCCAGGGTTCGATAAGAATGAAGCCATGGGCGTGAGCTTGCGGTTCATTCTCTCCTTAAAATTCTTCCTCACAAATCTATGGCACAAAACGACATTGTTCAAAAGGGTGGAGAGATTCTCAGCCAAGTCACCAGCGCAGTTGAAGAAGCAGGAAAAGAGGTTGTTAGTCAAGTGTCTAATCTAACTGAAGCTCAGCCTAAAGAAGCGGCAGAAAAAGCAACAGAAGAAGCCATTCAAGCAGCGGTTGATCAAGCTTTAGATGTGCTACAAATCGCTGGCGATCAGGTTAGAGAAAAAGGCATTAATACCGAATGTGTCACCCTAAAAGCGAGCGTAGGCATTCCTAACGTAGCGCAGCTAGAGGTCAGCACGGATGTTCCTAGCAAACGCGAAAGTACTAAAGGTAAAGGCTTTGAAGTAAAGGTCAGCTAATGGCTTTGGTATCATCCTTGGTTAACTGTACCTTCTAGAAATTTTGCGTAGAGTCTGGGCATCACACAAGGCTCAAGCCGCCTGATGATAGATTGCATCACTGAAGTTATTAAGCCTTACTAAGGTTATAACTGTTTGATCCCCATCTCCTATCTCGATTGCTACGATAGGAGAGTAGCCTACCAAAGAATCCGAAGGAGGTCTGCTATGAATGTGACTATTCTTTGTTTAGTGCTGGCTGTGCTCGCGCTGACTATCCTTCACGTTCCCAGCGTTATGTTAACCCTAGGGATTGTGGTCTTTTTAGTGGGCTTTAGCGTCAAGTTCTTTTGGACCGTGCTACAGACCTTCTCGTCTCCAGAGCCTATCAGGGAGTAGACGGTGGAACTGACTAGCTCACTGTCAATATCGACAATGTCAATCGCCTGCTGCTTTCTGATGAATTGGCTAGTGCCTAGTTCCACTGCCGCCGCTGCTCGCGCGATCGCCAGTACCAGATCATTGCAAGACTCACCTGCTTCAGCGGCCAATACAGCGCGGCAATCACCACGAAAGTTACCAAGATAATCATCATCGGCTCTGGGCGCAGCAAATCTCTTAGAACATAAAGCACCAGACGCTGTGGCCCAGTCACAATATCCCAGCTATTAAATCGGGGAAAACGCCCTAGGTAAATACCAATTGCACAGAGCAGGTGCAGCGTCAGCTCGGCAGCTAGAACCCACTGCCTCCACCCTCGTTTGACCAGATAGCGGCCTAGATTGATCAAAGACAGCACATATGCCTCCGTGCCAATCAGCATGAATATCAGATACTGCGGAATCAAAATCAGCACAATCGTCGGCAGCGATGCCCCTGATTGAATGAAGCTGACTAAATGAATAATATCCGTGAGCACGTAAGGTGCATTAGGCAAAAAAGCAATAAAAAGAGCGCAGCCTAGCCACCAGCTCAAGCGACGTATGCCCAGAGGTGTATTTAGAGAGTCTGCACTAGAGCAATCTCGCGCCTCGAAAGGAACGTCGCTAAAGCGAAACAACCACAGACTAAGTACAAGCGGAATCAAGGCTAAAAAAGTATTCCACAGCATAAAGTCCATACTGCGGTGCGCCACGCTCAGCGCATCTGCTATCCAAACGGTGAGATTAAGATCGGTCATAGAAATCTAAGCAAGTTCCTCTGTAAGGGTGGTCGCTGTAATAGTTGTATAGCAACCCGCGCTTAGCTTGCACCATTATCAAGAGCAACGACCGTTATCCAAAACTGTAGCTAGCGGCGGCCTTGGCTCGCTGTGAAACCGAAGGTTTCTTGACAAAAGCCCAACGAATCACAAATCGTGTGGGAGCCTAGGACAATTACCCGATAAAATAGTCCGGTTGCTTTTGGCGATCGCACCCCTTGATAGAACGCTATACCCTGCCCGAAATGGGCGAGCTTTGGACCGACGAATACAAATTTCAGACTTGGCTCCAGGTAGAAATTGCCGTGTGCGAGGCACAGGCGCAGCTAGGTCGTATTCCCAAAGAAGCAGTAGAGACTATCAAAGAAAAAGCCGATTTTGACGTTGAGCGGATTCTAGAAATTGAGGCCGAAGTCCGCCACGACGTGATTGCCTTCTTGACCAACGTCAACGAGTACGTAGGCGACGCTGGCCGCTATATTCACCTAGGCATGACCAGCTCAGACGTGCTAGATACAGCGCTATCTCTGCAAATTGTCGCCAGTCACCAGCTGATTTTGACCCACGTCGAAAATCTAATTCAGGCCATTCGCTACAAAGCTCAAGAGCACCGTGACACCGTCATGATTGGTCGCTCACATGGGATTCACGCCGAGCCCATGACGCTTGGCTTCAAGCTAGCTGGCTGGCTAGCCGAAATGCAGCGCCACCGCGAACGCCTCACCCGCATTCAAGACG
>NZ_JADEXO010000250.1 GCF_015207105.1 cf. Phormidesmis sp. LEGE 11477 | reverse complement strand
TGATCGGTTATAGCGGGGGCTTCTTTAGAAGCTAGAGTGTTGTTGCCGTCCCGAAAGATAGACAAGATTTGCTTCGTGGTACTATCGGTCATATCGCCAGATATGATTATTTTCCCACTACGCCGTTTTATACTTGGGAAAACGCCCAGCCCAAGTCGTTTCAGATTGATCGCGGCATTTATGTCACGATCAACTGTCACATTTTCTACCGAGTCGTAATAGTCGCGTATTCTGCAATCGGTGAATATATCTTCATTCCGATAGCTCAAGACCCGCGATGAATACGCTGGTTTCTGTTTCACTAACGTTGATCCAGCTTTTTCAGCTATGTATTCCAACGTTTCAAAGAACGCGCCAAATGCAGCGTCATTCCAAGACTTGTTCAATCCAGACTTACGAGACTGACCATTCGCAGCGTAGGTGCCATCATCGTTTTGTTTGGGTTTATTTCGTTTACTCAGACCCTTGAGGTTGAGCTTTTCGACAAAGATGTAATCGAAGCCTTTTCTCACTACAGCGTGAGCCGTGTTGTAACGGTGATCTTTACGCTGTCTGGCAATGCGTTGATGCTGCCTAGCTTCTCGCTTTGCTAACTTACGCCGTCTGCGTGAACCACGCTTGCGTGAGTTTTTCTTAGTCGATATTTTAGCTAGCTTAGGCTGAGACGTTCGCAGCGGCTTAGCAGATGGTAGTTTAGTCCCGTCAGATAGCGCTAGGTAGTCATCGGCTTCTAAAGCGGCGTCAATGCCTACTGAGTTTTCCCAAGTGGGTTCAGTCACCGTTAATGGTGTGTCAGGAATCGTTTTATCTTCCAGGGTGAGGTTTACGAACCATTCGTTAGCTTTTCGGCTAATGCTGACGCGCTTTAGGACTGCACCAGTCGGAATAGGTCGATGCATCCTGACTTTTATCATCCCCAGTTTGGGTAGTCGCAAATATAACCAGTTTTTACGAACTAGATGAATCCACGATGGTTTAACCATCGCAAATACCATCGTCTTGTAAGACGATTCGCTCTTGAAACGTGGCTTACCGCTACGCTTTCCAGCAGCGTCACTCGATATGTAGCGCTTGAATGCGTCATCAGCTCGCTTACATACGTCTTGTAGCACGGTTGAGTCTAGGCGTGTAAAGTCCAACAATTCACCGCTATGAAATACGCGAACCAAATCAGTTTTTAGTTTCGGCACCAACGATTGCTGACCGTAACGAGACGGTTTATCTCGCAACGGCGCGATGCTGCAAACTAGCGGGCAAGAATTCACATACGTTCTGTTTTCTTCCCACCAGTTGAAACGATCTCCCACTTGGCGGTTATACCAGTAGCGACATACTCTAAGCCAGTAGTTTAGCTCTAGCTTTTGTTTAGTGTCGGGGTAGCATTGATACTGATACGTATACGTCATAGCGGTTTCGACCTTTACCGTGTAATTAGTGTTATGCTAGCACGGTAAATTATTTAGTGTCAACCCGTGACTAAAGATTATATCCACCGCGCTAGAGGCGTTTCAGAACTAAAGGCTCATTTAGTGTTAGTCCCAAAATATCGAAAAAAAATATTTACTGATGCGATGCTAACAAGGTTAGATTCAGTGTTCTCGGAGCTTATGGGCAAATGGGAAGGGACGTTGATTGAATTCAACGGTGAATCAGATCACGTTCATTTGCTTCTGCAATACAATCCTCAGACCCAGCCAAGCAAGCTCATCAACAATCTAAAAACCGTATCGAGTCGTTATTTACGTAAAGAATTCCCGACTGAGATAAACAAGTTTTACTATAAGAAAGTGCTGTGGACTAGTGGTTACTTTATAGCGAGTTGTGGTGGGGTAACCGTTGACGAGCTCAAAGCTTACGTCCAAAATCAGGACAGACCTGATTAGACTGTTCGCTATCACTCACCTGGCTTTC
>NZ_JADEXO010000160.1 GCF_015207105.1 cf. Phormidesmis sp. LEGE 11477 | reverse complement strand
GGCTAGCGAAATCTGATGTCGCGCTAGAAACTCGGGCTTTCCTGAATCTGGCGATTCCGCTGGCGATCGCGCAGGTGGCTCAGTTTGCGGTCAGTTTTGTCGACACGATTATGATGGGCCATCTCGGTACGGCTAGTTTGGCTGCGGGTGGGCTGGCTTCTGGCACTTTTCAAATGGCGCTGACTGTGATCACTGGCTTTGTGATGTCTGTGGGTGTACTGGCTGCCGAAGCCTATGGCGCAGACAAAAAGCACCGGTTGACGGGTTTGGCCAGGCAAGGGCTGTGGCTGTCGCTGCTGCTGGCGGTTCCTTTCATGCTGTTGCTGACTCAGATGACAAGCGTGCTGACGTTTCTACAGCAGCCAGCAACCGTGGTGAATTTGGCGCAGCGGTATTACAGCGGGATTGCATTTGGGGTGTTGCCAGCGCTGGGGTTTGCGATGCTGCGGGGCTATCTATCGGCGTTTTCTTTGGCGGGTGTGGTTACGGGCGTGGTGGCGATTGGCACCGCGTTTAATATTGCCTGCAACTATGTGCTAGGTTTTGGCAAATTTGGCTTTCCTCGTTTGGGACTGTTGGGGCTAGGGATAGGCAGTTCGCTCAGTCTATGGCTGATGCTTTTGCTATTTTCGCTTTACATTTTGCGGCATCCAGAGCTGAACCAGTATCAGTTCTGGCGCGGGTGGCAGTATCCGAATAGGAAGATTTTGCGGCGGCTGGCGACGGTCGGTGCGCCAATTTCGCTGACGCTGATTCTAGAGCTGGGCATGTTCACAACGCTGGCGTTTATGGCAGGCAGTCTGGGCACAGAGGTATTGGCAGCGCATCAGATTTCGTTTCAGGTGATTGCGCTGATCTTTATGGTGCCAATTGGGATGTCGCAGGCGGTGACGACTAGAGTGGGGCTATGGTTTGGCCGAGGTGATATCTCGGGTGCCAGGCGAGCTGGGCTAGTAGCGGCGGGCGCGGTGGCTATTTTTCTAGGGGTAAGCGCGATCGCCCTGTTCACTTTCCGGCCATTGCTGATTGGTCTATTTATCGATAGGCAAGATGCCAGGAGCGCTGAGGTGGTGGCGATCGCGATGAATCTGCTGTTGATTGCCTCCATGTCACAGGTGCCCGATGGCGTGCAGCGGGTGGTGATGAGTGCGCTGTACGGACTGCAGGATACTAGAGTGCCAGTGATTTTGAGTGCGATCGCCTTTTGGGGGATAGGCATCACCAGCGGCTATGTTCTTTGCTTTTTAGTCGGCTGGGATGCAGTGGGGCTGTGGATTGGCCAGTACACCGGATCAGCCGTTGCGGGTGCTATGTTTATCGGGCGTTTTTATAGCTTGACCCGTCGACGCTTCTCTAGTGCGGGCCGCTAGCTATAAGAGGATTTTCGGAGGAAGGATTTTTAGCAGGACAATTCTAGCGTTGTCTAAATGAAGCGGCGGCGATGACACCGCTATCTGTATATTAATCTCACAGATCTTGTGCATTTCTTATGACTGCTGACTCTCGACTGTCTGCTCGTTCTGTAGAGCGTTCTACGGAGCCCAAAACCTTCTATCCTCCCAAGCAGATTCCGCTGATGGCCAGGCTAGTTCAGAGCCTCAGCTACGTGCTGGCCAGAATTCTTTACAAAGCCAAGCTGTCCGTATCCGAAGAGTCGGTGGCTAAGGTTAGGGCGATTGAGGGCGATACCAGGATGGTGCTGGTGTGCAACCATCCGACGCTGGAGGATGGCATGACGCTGTTTGTGCTGTCGGCTCGGATCGGACAGCTATTTCACTACGTCGTTGCGTATGAAGCGTTTGAGGGCCTGATGGGATGGTTTATTCAGCGGCTGGGCTGCTATTCTATTCGGCGCGGTGTGGGCGATCGCACCAGTATCAGCCAAACGCTAACCCTGCTAAAACAGCCTGACTGTCGGCTGGTGATTTTTCCAGAAGGCGGCTGTTCCTATCAGAACGACACGATCATGCCTTTTCGTCCGGGTGCGATTCAGCTACCGATGTCGGCGCTAGCACAGATGGCCAAGAAGGCAGACTCTCTAGAGCAGGCCCCTGACGTTTTTGTAGTGCCTGTTAGTTTGAAGTATCGCTACCGCCAGCCGATGCGTCAGGTGATCGAAAAGACGCTGTCGCGGCTAGAAGAACGGCTAGAAATCACCCCTGATCTTGCCGCTAGCAGTGAGACCAAAGAACACAACTATCGCCGACTGCGCCGGGTGGCTAATCAGGTGATTTTAGAAATCGAGCAGGAGGCGGGTCTAGTCAGCGAGGATGCGCTGAATTGGAATCAGCGGATCAATCGGCTCAGGCAGATTTTTATTGAAAAGTGTGAGACGGCGTTGGAAATTAAGCCTAACTTGAACATGCCAATGCGCGAGCGGGTGTATAGGGTTCAGGCGCTGCTAGATGAGACTGAGCCGACTGCGAATCAGAAGGCGCTACGGACAGAGCTGTTGGGGCCTGAAAAGCTTACCCGCGAGGAAGTGTATTGGGATACGGTACGGCTGCTGAACTTCGATGCGATCTACGATGGCTATGTGGCAGAAGCGCCGACGCCAGAGCGGTTTTTAGATACGTTGACGCGGATAGAGCGAGAGGTGTTTCATCTAGAGCATGCTCAGCCAAAAGCGCCTCGAAAAGCCTGTTTTTATATCGGCGATCCGATCAATTTGAAAGACTATCTAGAAGATTATCAACGCGATCGCACTGCCACAATTGACCAGCTTTCAGACCAGCTTCGTGACACCATGCAGCGCAATCTAGACAAAATGAGCCGCACCGCGACAGAAGTTGTGTAGACCATGGAATCTGCTCATACTACCTGCCAGCTCCCGCCAGTATTAGCAACTGGCGACCTGCTCTATGTGATTTCACCAAGCGGTGGCCTGCAGTCAACCGAGCTATTTGAAGCAGGACTCGCGATTTGGCGACAGCGGGGATACAAAATCCATCTAAGCGAGGGGTATGACGATAGCTGGGGTTATTTAGCCGGGACAGACGAGCAGCGAAGATCGCAACTGCTGGCGGCTCTAGATAACCCTGAGTGTAAAGGGATTTTGTGCTCTAGGGGCGGCTATGGGGGCACTCGTTTGCTAGAAGATTGGCAGTGGCCTCAAAAGAGCAGTCATCAGGGGAGTGAAAACCGGAAGGCCAAATGGCTAATTGGATTTTCGGATATCACTAGCTTGCTGTGGAGCTGGAGTCGGCAGGGCGTGGCGGGTGTGCATGGGCCAGTGCTGACGACGCTAGCGGCTGAACCGACCGAGTCGATAGAGCGGCTGTTTGCACTGGTGGAGCAGCATCGGATTCAACCTTTGCAGGGTCGCGGCTGGGCGCAGTGGGGCTGCGGTGGTGTGGCGAGCGGTGTGCTGCTGCCGGGGAATTTATGCGTGGCGACGCATCTGTTGGGGACTAGGGCGGAACCTGATCTGACGGATGTGATTTTAGCGTTTGAGGATGTCGGCGAAGCGCCCTATCGATTGGACAGGATGCTGACTCAGTGGCGGTCTATGGGCAAATTTCACGGGGTAAAAGGGATTGCGTTAGGGCGGTTTAGCGGCTGGGAGCCGACAAAGCCGGGGCCGACTCTGAGCGTGGAAGAAGTGATGCGCGATCGCCTGGCCGATTTGCACATTCCCATCGTATCGGGATTGCCTTTCGGTCATGATGGCGAAAATGCAGCTATGCCAGTCGGTGTGCCTGCACAGCTGGATGCCGATGCGGGCGTTTTGTCTTGGCCTACTTTGGCTAGTAGGGGACTTTAGTGAGGGCTGTAGCCTTTGGTTAGGGTGTGGTTCTTCGATCAGATGCCTGAACTGGACATCTTAATATGTTGGAGAATTAGGGCGATCGCACGGATTCCTAGCAAACCTTGTAAAATAAGGAATCTTAATTTATTAGCGCTGTGGTTCCTTTAAGAGATGACAATCCGGTTTCTATCACGCCTGTTGTCGTCTATGCGCTACTAGCGCTGAACGTTGTTGTTTTTGTCCACCAGCTAATGCTACAGGGGAGCTTTGGTGAGGCTGGCCTACAGCAGTTCTTTGATACGTGGGCGATCGTCCCGGCTCAGCTTACCAATTCTTTCGCGACGGGAATAGATCAAGAGTGGTTGACGCTAATCTCTTCTCAATTTTTGCATGGCGGATTGCTTCACCTGGGCGGCAATATGCTGTATCTCTGGGTGTTTGGCAACAATGTTGAAGATCAGCTAGGACATGCGAAATTTTTGTTCTTCTATCTGCTTTGTGGCGTGTTAGCTGGCCTCGCGCAGTGGTTTTTTGATCCGGCTTCTCCGATTCCGACGTTAGGGGCGAGCGGCGCGGTTGCAGGGGTGATGGGCGCGTATATTCTGCGGTTTCCTCGGGCGCGGATTGTGACTTTGATACCGCTGTTTATCTTTTTTACGACGTTTCGGATTCCAGCTATTTTCTTTTTGGGCTGGTGGTTTATTCAGCAGACTTTCTATAGTTTGATGAGTTTGGGGGCAACGGCTGATGTGGGCGCTTCTGGTGGCGTGGCCTACTGGGCGCATGCGGGAGGCTTCGTGTTTGGCGCGATTCTAGGTCCGATGCTGGGCCTTTTTTCTAAAGACCAGGATAATGCTCGTTTTTGATTGACTAGCTAACTGGCTAGCTAACTGGCTAGCTAACTGATGAGTTCTGACTGACTGTTTTAATTAAGGAGCGTAGATTGTATGTCTGTACAAACGCTAGATGAAATTTATGAAGGCCAGTTTGGGCCTTTTACGATTGAGCAGAGCGATCGCCAGGAGGTGATTCTCTATCGCGCTGGGCTGGCTGTCGCTGCGGGGAGTGTGGCGATCGCGGCTGTTTGCTGTTTGCTGTCACCGACGTTCTCTCCTGTAGTGGCAACGCTTTGCTATGTTCTGCTTTGGGCCGGGCTAGGGCTGAGCTTGTTTAAGATTCATATCTATCTACGGCTGCTGCATCGGGTGCTTCAGGCGTTTTGGGCGATTGGAGGGGTGGCTAGTATCGCGATCGCACTGCTCTACCCCACGCCGCTGGCGCTAACCGCCTATCAATTCCCACTGACTATCTTTGGCATCGGCTTTACCTTTGCGGCGCTAACCGGCATTTTCTTCAAAGAGGCTTTCTGCTTCAATCGTTTGGAGACGAAGTTTCTCGCTTTCTTGGTACCTGGGCTATTGCTGGGTCATATGTCGGGCGTTTTATCGATGGCTGCTGAGCGGGGAATGCTGGTGGCGATCGCCGCTTTATTCACTGTCTTTGCGATTAGAAAGGTGATTCAGCCGATTCCGCCTGATATCGGTGACAAAAGCGTTTTTGAGTACTTAGAAAAAGAAAGACAGCAGGCTGCTTAGATATAGGTCGACTCATTCTATGATGGCTTCCCCTTCTATGACGGCTGGCTAAGCAGCGCGGCAACGGCATTTATCACATGCTGAGCGCTGCCTTCAAAGAAGGGGATATCCAAAGTTTCTGGCGTATCGCTGGCTGTATGATAGTTGGGATTGCGAAAGTTGGCGGTATCTGTCACTAGGACAGCTGGAATATCTTTTTCCCAAAAAGGGGCGTGATCGCTGCGTAGCAGGTCGGGGAAGAAGCGCAGGCTGGCTTGGGGGACGGGCAGGCTGAGAACTAGTGGCCAATTGGCTTGAGCGGAGCCGATGAAGGCTCCTAGCAACTCTGTATGAGTAGATAGACCCAATACGGCTAGAAAATCACCCGTATCTGGCACGGTTTGTACTGGCAGTCCTTCGGGATAGCGTTGACAGCCTGGGGTGTGGCAGGCATAGCCGACCATGTCTAGAATGACTGCGCCTCTGAGGTTGGCGATGTTGCTGCTGAGTTGGGTAAAGGCTGAGCTGCCCAGGAGGCCGCTGCCGTCGGGCTGTTGTTCTTCTTGGTCAAAGAAGACCAGCCTTAGCGTTGCTGGAAAAGGTGAGCTACTGCTGGCGGCGGAGAAGAGGCGAGCGGCTTCTAGTAGGGTGGCGATCGCACTGCCGTTATCGTCCGCGCCAGGTGACCCTACGTGAGTGTCGTAATGTGCCCCTAGTATGAACGTGCCAGCGGCAGGATCAGAGCCCGCTAGCTCAGTGACGATATTAATGCCGCCTGTGGTAGCCGATCCGGTTTGAGGGTGATCATAGCTTTGAGCGGTGGGGGATAGACCGTAGTCGGTTAGCGCTTGGGTGATGTAGTTGCGGATGAGCGGCTTTTGGTCTGGTGTGGATCTAGGCTGCGAAAAGCTACTGACGTGGTTGAGTAGCCGATCGGCATCGACATCTATCGTCAGATTGCTGAAGGCTTTGACAGGCGGTGTGATCGCTGAGATCTCTGGGAAGAAGACTGATCTTATATGGGTAATGGGATTGCCCCAGATCAGTAAGGTCATAGTGAGGGCTGCGATCGTCAGGAAGATGCCGCTCCGTTTCGCCATTAAAAAGGTTCTCCTATCTATCGCTTTGGTAGCGCCGTTCTACATACCTTCGAAGAGCCGCTTGAGACATGCTTATCGGCTAAAACCCTTACAGAGCAACAGGCAACTCTTCCCGCAGAGTAAGAACGCAGGGTGCATCCCACTTTCATAAGTTATCGCTCGCCCTCACCCTAAATCCCTCTCCCATCGGGAGATGGATTTTGAATCCGGTTCCCCTTCTCCCACCGGGAGCAAGGGGTTAGGGGATGAGGGCTCGATAGCTCTGCATAAGTGGGATGCACCTAGAATGCATCCTTACTTTGCTATAGCCTATGGCGATCAAGAGTTCGTGGATGTAGATTCTATTCGCTCAAAGTAAAAGCAGGTCAATCCGGGTGGAGCAACCTGCTTACTAACAGTTTTTCGCTATATTTTCAACTCGCGCTCTAGTTCATGCGATCGTCAAATTCAGGGCTGCTTTCTTTTTGTAGCAGCTTGGAGAGCTGACCACGGATGTCTGCCATCTGAGGATTGTTGCATTTAGGCACGACGACTAAACGCACTTCAATTTCTGAAACGTTGTCAACCCGTGTGGTTTTTTCCCAAATCTTGCGCTCGGTGTCGGATTCTGACTCGTAGCGAAAGGTCAGCATGTTGTCACCGACTTCTAAAATCTCAACATTTTTAAACCAACCGTTACTGCTTTGGATATATAGCCAAACACCTGGCTTCCCAATCAGTTCTCTAAGTTTTCCTTCCATTCTTGTAACGTCCCAACCCAAAACGACTGAGCACAAAATATTAACTGAAGGACTAGAACGCTTGGCGGTACGCATCCTTCCTGTTTATTATCTGCAATCATTACAGAATATTAGCATTGTAAGAAGTTTTATGACGCGAATCGGTAGGAAATATTAAGACGAAGTTGGTCGGATTCTTATTCCTCACATGGCAATCCGGCGCTGTACATAGGATGCGTTTATTGGTTGATGAGCGATTATTGCTCTGTGATTGATGTCATTTGATCAATCTTTTGGTGAGGAGTCACTTTTTAGAATACTGACTTTTGTATCAGGGTGCTTCGACCCGCTATTCCTGTGCCGCTATTCTACGGGCAATCACCCTATCTAAATCGGCTCTAGCAAAACGCCTTGACCATCGTGCAGCTCAAACGCGCTTAGATCCTGCAGGGCTTCTGCCGGAATGCCAGGTGTGGCTAAGACGACTTTCCACTGGGACATATCTAGCTGCAGCCATTTATCTAGGGTGACGGTACAGGGGGTGCCGCCCATGTGAGTGGCCATGGCGATCGCCTGCTGCCTGGTTTCTGGATGGCAGCGCAGTCCGTAGAAGGTAGTGTGGCGATCGTTGCTGATGCGGTTAAAGCGATCGCATCCCAAGATGTTGTCTTGTAGCCAGGGGTGCGATCGCCGATAGTGACGCAGGGCCAGATTGAACGCCGCTATGGTCGGGTCGATTTGATCGAAGAAATTGCTCACTTTGCAGAGGTTATGGCCATCTTCCATAAAGGCCATCGCAAATCTTTTGAGCTTGACGACATCTAGCGTGGCTAAAAAATGGGGCAGATTGGGCTCATTGAGATCTTCTAGGGCGGGCACTTCGCAGAACCCATGATCTTCGCCGAGACAGTGACTGCAGAATTTAGCGACCTGCTCTAGGTCGTAGTCTGTTTCGATCATGGCGGTTTGCAGCGCTTTCCCAAAGGACCGTAGCTGCTCTAAGTCGGTAAACCCAAGCTTTTTAATTTGGACGAAGCTGGTTTCTTTTTCGTACATTTCTGGCGAGACTTGCCAGTCTAGAAACCCAATCTCTTCGGAAGCGATTTTGACGCCGTAGCGATCGTCGGTATTGCGGAAAAATCCCCAAGACGCACCGACTGTGGCATTAAGAAAATCCATGGGCAAGCCCGGACAAAATCCCTGTACCCAAATCTGTGTGGCCGGGTTGTTGTAGGCGGTATTGAGTACCTCAACCAAAGAGCTGCCTAGGTTCCAATTGATCGGTTTGTCTAAATCTATCTGATTGCCTCGGCGGACGGTGTCGTGATTGCCGCAGCCCGTAATCCAGCGGTTGCCCTGAAAGATCACCTCGCAGGCTCGCCGCCACTTTTTATCCCAATAGCCTTCTAATGTCGGGGTGTTATGAGCAAAAATCAGCGGTCCCCACTGAAAGGACTCGGGTTTTTTTTCAATCAGCTCTCGGTAGCGCGAAATTTCTTCCCATCCTTCTTGAGGCCAGGGGCGACCGTCTTCAAAAATGGTGAACATCAGCCTTCTGTAGCCCTGAATATTTTGGGCCAGGTCGCTCATGGCCAGTAGGTAGGTATCGTCTTGCTCGACCCGGTCGGTCAAAGGATTGAAAAATCGAAAATCTTGTCCGCCATCGATGCGGATGCCATCCGCGCCTGTGTTGATTTTTCGGCGCTGCATCTCTAACAAAATTGCTCGCACCTGGGGCGACTGATGGTTCAGATCTTGCCCATACATGTTCGGGCCTTTGAGAAACTGATGATTGAGCAGATCAAGCGCCTGATTGTCAGCGTGGCCATAGACCAGATCATAGATTAGGTAGATCGGGCCTTGCGAGAAGTTGTGCAGCGTGGCGATAAAGTCGATGACTTCGTCGGGTCTAAGGCTGCCAAGGACGGCTGGATTCGTGGCAGAAGAACCCAGGATCGGTACGTCATAGCCCCAGTTTTGGGTGTTGGGCTGGCGGAGGGTGATGGTCGGTTTGCGGTGAAAGTCTGAGTGGAAGGTATGGGGGAGTGGAGCGCGATCTGGCTCAGGTTCTGGGAAGTCGGTGTCGGCTGCCTCTAGCGGAACTTTGGTGATTTTGGGTGGGGTGGCTTGGATAGAGAAGAACTGATGTTCGCTTTGGGTGTCTTCGCGGCGGTATTCAATAGTCGGTTCGACCGGGAGTAGCTGGATAGCGTCATATCCGGCGTAGACAGCTTCTTCAGGGGCCAGCGCTTGTCCGTCAGCGAGTTTGTCGGAGATGCGCTGATAGATTTCGGTGAGTCCTTCTAGGGTGCCAGCAGCAGAGGCGGTGTTGACGTGGATTTGGAGGATGCTGGTGGGCGCAGGCAGGCGAGGAATGGTGATATCGCTAAGGTTGGTAGAGCTGCCGGTGTGGCGGAAGTAGGCTAGATCAGTGCGTTTTTTTTGGAGTTTGCGGACGTCGTAGAGTTCGGCTGGGGCAAAGACACCGTAGGGCAAAGAATAGGCCAGGGGATCGCGGATGATTTGGACTTTGCCATCGGCATCTTCATAGCGCAGCCAGTAGAAGCAGCCAGCCTGATCGCGGGTGCCGGCTTTGAGCCCGTAGACGACGGCCCAGACGTATTCGCCTTGCTTGATGACTGGGATGCGCGATCGCCTAAATCGAACCTGCTGCTCTTTGGCCCGAAAGTCAATCGAATCTAGCGGGGTGAAGATCTCTAGCTCTAGCTTGTGCTCTGATTGGATAATGTCACCGGCAAGCTCAGGGGTCCAAAAACCGATCTCGGTCAGGCGATCGCTCCGATAGTTGGCCCCCAATCGGTGGGCAATTCGCTGCGCTTTCTCAAAGTAAGTCGTTGTCAGATCTCGATGAATACTGTCTGCCCATTCCACCAAGCTGAACGTTTCATCTTCAATAAATCGAATCCGTCTCGATGCTGCCACTACCACCGTAAATTCATCCTCGAAAAGTGATTAGACTGCCGGGGTCTATGTCCCAGAAACTACCTTAATCTGTTTGTCTACGGTTGTGGTCAAAATGCATAAAAAGAGATTTTTTATGGCTTTTCTATCTGTCCGTTTCTACACTTCTATGTATTCTCCGTATTCCCTATATAACTTTTAGTAAGCGGCAGATTATTCCCTATACTTGCTACTAGCCAGAAAAGGGTTAGTCGAAGGGTTAGCCAAAGGGGAAATGTCGATGAAGTCTTCACTAGTGATTTTGTACCACCGTGAACCCTACGACGAAGTAGAAGAGAACGGCAAGATTTACTATCGCGAGAAAAAGAGCCCTAACGGTATTGTCCCAACGCTTAAGAGCTTTTTTTCTAACGCGGACCAGAGCACCTGGGTGGCGTGGAAGCAGATCAAGCCCGAACAGTCTGATGGCTTTGAAGAGCGGGTGACCATGGAAGGCGGTAGCGATAGCTGTGTGGTGCGGCGAATCCCGCTCAACGCTGAGCAGGTCAGAAACTTTTACTACATCACTTCAAAGGAAGCTTTTTGGCCGATTTTGCACTCTTTCCCAGAGCATTTTACTTACGACAGCTCTGACTGGGAGAATTTTCAAAATATCAATCGACTGTTTGCCGAGGCTGCCTGCGAAGATGCCGCAGACGACGCGCTAATTTGGATTCACGACTACAACCTATGGCTAGCGCCTTTTTACATTCGCGAAAAGATGCCGAATGTGAAAATCGCTTTCTTTCACCATACGCCTTTCCCGGCTGCCGATGTTTTCAACATTTTGCACTGGCGCAATGCAATTATTGACAGCTTGCTCTGTTGCGACCTGTGCGGCTTCCACATTCCTCGCTACGTGCAAAATTTTGTCAGTGCCGCCCGTAGCTGCCGCGAGGTAGAAGTCTTAGAAACGATGCCCGTTCCCAAAGCCTTTACCAGAGTGGGTACGGCGCTCGCTGAGCCGGAAATGACTACTAAGTTGCGCTACAAGGGCAGGGTGGTCAATATCGATGCCTTTCCAGTGGGTACAAACCCCAAGAATATCCGTGAAACCGTCCTCACCCCAGAAATTGGCGATCGCGTCAAAGAGATTCGCGAGCAAATTGGCGATAACAAACTGATCGTTTCTGCGGGCCGAGTGGACTATGTGAAAGGGGCAAAGG
>NZ_JADEXO010000249.1 GCF_015207105.1 cf. Phormidesmis sp. LEGE 11477 | reverse complement strand
GGACGTTAATTAAAATGCTTGTCGAGACGGGCTGACGGGGGTACTTAAGCTTGCTTAGGTATCTAGTTAAGAGTCTTTGAAGCAAGAATCTCCGACTATACCCATAGGGTTAGGGGGAGAGCGTCAAGCATCTGATTACCAGGTACCCCGCGTACGCTCATACCACTTCACCAAGACTTTAGCGAGTCGCTCAGGGTCATGACGCACCGTGCTGTCTTTTTCACTCATGATGTTGGCGATTACAATCCGGCGGCCCGACTCGGTGACTGCCTTACGGTCTAGAATTACCGGCGTTGCGCCTTCTTTCAGGTATCGGTTGATCGCGGCTTCAGAAGGCAGACGCTTTTGTACCAGCACCGCGTCGAATAGATATCGGCCACAGGATCGATCGATCGCTTCAACATGCTTGGAGACTGTGTAACCTTGGGTTTCACCTGGCTCGCTCATAATGTTGCAAATATAGATTCTGGGCACCCGCCGCGCCGCGATCGCCTCTACTAGCTCGGGCACCAAAAAGTTTGGAATAATGCTGGTATACAGACTTCCTGGCCCCACGATGATGTAGTCCGCCTCGTTAATCGCTTCTACCGCTTGGGGCAGTGCAGGTGGATTCTTTGGCAGACAGCCAATCTCGTCGATATTCCCTCCTGCTTTAGTGATGTTAGATTCGCCTTCTATGTAGCGGCCATCGCTCAAGTTAGCCCACAGCTTGACATCGCTCAGCGTAGCTGGCAACACTCGACCGCGAATTGCCAGGACCTGAGAGCTGGCTGCGATCGCCTGCTCCCAGTCCCCAGTAATTTCATTCATCGCCGACAAAAACAGGTTGCCAAAGCTATGGCCACTTAGCCCGGTTCCATTTTCAAATCGGTACTGAAATAGCTCAGTCAGTAGCTTTTCCTCGTCGGCTAGCGCCGTCAGACAGTTGCGGATATCGCCCGGTGGAATTCCCCCCATCTCCCGGCGCAGTCGACCTGAAGAGCCCCCGTCATCCGCGACCGTCACAATCGCGGTGATATTTGCGCTATAGTGCTTCAGTCCGCGCAGCAGCGTAGATAGACCAGTTCCACCGCCAACGACGACAATGCGGGGACCTCGGTTTAGCCGACGGTGAGTGGCGATCGCATCCCAAAGATTATTTTCTCCGTTTGCTGGCAGCAGCACCTCGACAATCGTGCTAAACGTCCGCGTTTGTCCCCACACCAGCAGCAGCAGCCCACCTAGAATTGCTAGCGGCCCACTGACATAGTTGGGGACAAGCCGAGTAATCAAATTGAGTAGGTTACCGACAAACCTTACTGTGTAAAATACCGGCGTTAGCTTCAGCCAAACCATTACCCCTAAGCCAATCGCCACAATTCCGATCGTGCTCAGAAACAGCCAGCGTTTCACAAATAGTCCCGGCTTCAGCCACCTTGCCCAGCGCCGAGGCGTTGCATATAGCTTTCTACGAGTTGGGCGCATAGCGAGTGAAAACAGCAGCTGAGATCGCAGTTGGCGTCATACTGCACTAGGTTTATACCGTGATTGGGAAGCGGGCTTCCTCTGGGGCGTTCTTCTTCTATTGAGCTTCTACCCTATTCTTCTCTTTTCCGTTCAATATTATGAAAAGTTGATACAGAATGGTTAAAGGCTCTCACGGCTCTTCTTCCCTTTCGTCCGTCCTAATCTATGTTCAACCCATCTCACTCTACTAGCGAAACCGATCCTAGCGATCTTCCATGCGGGTCTGAGTCTTTAGTCAAAGTCGAAGGCATTGCTAAGCGATTTGGCGATAATCGAGTTCTCGACGGTGTCACTATTGATCTGTTACCAGGAGAAGCTGTTGCTATCATTGGCCCGTCTGGGACAGGAAAGTCGACGATATTACGGGTGATAGCGGGCCTACTTGCCCCCGATGAAGGCGAAGTCTGGGTGGG
>NZ_JADEXO010000159.1 GCF_015207105.1 cf. Phormidesmis sp. LEGE 11477 | reverse complement strand
GGCTAAAGAGACGGCAAGAATAGCGTTCGCACCGAGGTTCTTCTTGTTTGGCGTATCGTCTAAGGCGATCATGATGCGATCAATTTCGATCTGGTTGAGGGCATTGGCTCCCATCAGTTCGCGGGCGATCGCATCATTCACATTCTCCACCGCCTGGATCACGCCCTTGCCGCCATAGCGACTCTTATCACCATCGCGCAGCTCATGCGCCTCAAAGCTACCGGTCGAGGCACCGCTTGGCACCTGGGCAATCCCAAACGCACCGCCGCTGAGGTAAATTTCAGCCTCAATCGTGGGTCTGCCTCTAGAGTCTAAAATCTCTCTCGCCTGAATCGCTTCAATAGCCGTATCGAGGGAATCTATCATTCTGATGCGCCTACTATGTATAAGATGTTCGCTTTCCGTCAGAATAGACTTTATCAACTTTTGGGCACAACGAGAGGTCAACTACAATGCGTATGCTACACACCATGCTCCGAGTCGGAGACCTAGAAAAATCCATCGCCTTCTATTGCGAGGTCCTGGGGATGAAGCTGCTTCGTCAAAAAGACTATCCAGGTGGCAAATTCACCAACGCCTTTGTCGGCTACGGCGATGAATCCGAGCACACCGTGCTAGAGCTAACTCATAACTGGGAGACCAATAGCTACGATCTTGGCAACGGCTATGGCCACGTTGCGTTAGGAGTCGATGACATCTACGGCACCTGCGAGGCCATCAAGCAGCAGGGCGGAAACGTCACCCGTGAGCCAGGTCCGATGAAACACGGCAAAACAGTCATTGCTTTTGTCACCGATCCTGATGGGTACAAAATCGAGCTGATTGAGGGGCGGGGCTAGATCATCTGCCTGATGCATAGCCTGATAACCTGAGCTGGTATCGCCTAGACTGTAGGCAGGCCAGCTCGTCAACTGCATAGCGTCGATGTTATGGTTGCTAATTCTATCCGTTGGACAACTGAAGACCTGGCCGCCATCCCTGATGATGGCGGCTGGAAGCGTTATGAAATTATCGATGGAGAGTTGTTCGTGACCCGCGCACCGCATATTCGCCATCAAGGGGCAGCTAGTAAAATCAGTACTCGACTCGAAGCATGGTCAGAGGAAACAGGGTTGGGCAATTCATTTCAGACCCCTGGGGTTGTTTTTACTAAGACTGACGCGGTGATTCCTGATGTCGTTTGGGCCAGTAAAGAGCGACTAGCACATGGCGTGGATGAATCGGGTCATTTCACCGTTGCACCCGAGCTGATTGTAGAAATCCTCTCTGCGGGTGAAAAGAATGAACAAAGAGACAGATCTTTTAAGCTGAAGCTGTATTCTCTGCACGGTGTTCGAGAGTATTGGATTGTGAACTGGCGGATTAAAGAGATTGAAGTTTATCGGCGAGAAGAGGCTAGATTGCAGAAGGTTGCCACTTTGTTGGTTTCAGATTTGTTGGCTTCACCGCTGCTGCCTGGGTTTGAGCGCGCTGTGGAGAGCATCTTTCCAGGTTAAAGAGAAAAGAAATTGAACAAGAGTCTTTAGACTTCCGATGAGACATGACACAACGATGGTTTGTTCATAGGGGTAGAAACAGAACGCTGTCCTTGAATTCGCCGTTTCTGCCTAGAGTAGAGATAAGCTCTAAGTCTCGAATGCAAGTCCCGATAGAAACCTTCGTTTGCCGAGCGAAGATAACACCTGGGAACGAAGTGCCTGCTGTCAGCCGTTTGTTAGCCTCTGTTAGAAGGTCGTCGTCTTGCGAGAATAAGAGCCGATCTAATGCAATGGCACGGTCTAGCACTACTGGATCTAGGATGCCGCTTCTGCCATCTTCCTGAACTGTGAGTACGTCTATGCCGCGCTGACGTAGCCCATTAGTAATAGCGCCATGAACGTTTTCGTCCATGTAGAGCGGGATGCTCATTGAAGCAAGCCTTGAGATCGTAGCCGAGTGGCAAATGCTGATTCTCCAGTGGCCCGCTCTTGCTTCTGGATACTATCTTCCCTGTGTTCAATGTCTTGGTCTAGCGCTTGACGATTATCCCAGTAGTAGGCCAACGCAGCATAGATCTGACCCATACTAAGATAACGATGATTAATTTGGATTTCTTCTGCTGTCCAGCCATAGCTTCTTTGGGCCAAAACAACCTCAATCACTTTCATGGTTGTGCCTTCAATAATCGGCACGTTCTGGGGCGTTAAGGCAATGTGAGGGTATTGGGTTGGGCGAAGAGAATTAGTATCCAGCATGGTCAGTTTCTAGCATGATACCGATGTAGCTATTATGGCTGCATTTTGATGTGATTCAACGATAATTGCCTTTGTGGTCGATCGCGATGGGTACAAGATTGAGCTGATTGAGAGGCGGGGCTAGGCTTTTAGCAAGTTGAATAAATCTTTAATGGTGTAGGATAGTCCGCCCATAAAATCTGGCATGGGTAGAACGATATCAGGTTCATCAATCAGTATGACCTGAACTGCTTTTTGAGGTCGATGGATCAAGACAGCTCGATCGTTGGGGTCGATTAGCCAGCCCATGTCAGTGCCATGTTGCAAGCAGCACTGAATTTTCCTGATTACTTTCGCGTAGCGTTGCCCTGGCGATAGTATCTCGATCATCCAGTCAGGTGCTGTTTCAAACACGTTTGCTATTTCTTCATCATCATCGATGGGAAGATGTTCCCACGTGAAAACAGAAATGTCAGGGACTATGGCGTTTGTGCCGCAAATACATTGCAGCTCAGGGAACGCACAAGCAGTTTTGTTCGACTCAACGATGTTGTTAATAACATTCACAAAATTGCCTCGAAGACAGCTATGCTTTCCCTGCGGCATTGGCTTTTGAATAATTTGACCATTGATGAAGTCGCTAGCGGGTTCCGTTTCTGGCAGTGCTAGAAACGCTTCTAGAGTCATTGGTTTGGACTGAGTTTGAACCATTTTTAGATTTTAGATCCCTTCAACTCAACCGTGCGTCGTATTTCTAATAGTTAATCAGAGCGATCGCGTCATCGGCGTTGATATGGTGGGGTGCAGGCCAATTGTATAGCAGCCGCTAGATACCGTGAGTGAATCGCAGTAAGCAGGATGCCGTGAGTGAGATGGTCAAAGCCCAGAGGTTAAAGCCCAGAGGCCAAAGCCATAGATTGCGCTGATGCTAGCCCCCCTTCCGTTGATATACTAAAGGCCCTATGCCTGTAGCCTCTGCTCCCATAGCTCCTGCTTCAATAGCTCCTTCCTCCCCAGCCCCTTGCCCATGCAGCCAACCGATCCTGATAAATTTACCGCCAAAGCCTGGGACGCGATCGTCGAAGCCCAAGATGTGGCTCGCCGATTTCGGCAGCAGTATCTGGAGGTTGAGCATGTCACCCTGGCAATGCTAGAACAAGCAGGACAGGCAGATGTCATCCTCTCAAAGGCAGGGCTGTCTCCAGAGCAGATCTTGCAAGAGTTGGAGACGTTTGCGAAGCGCCAGTCGCGGGTGAGAGTGGCTGTCGATAGCAATCTATATTTGGGCCAAAGTCTCGATCGGATGCTGGATGCGGCAGATGGAGCCAGGCTTAATTTACAAGATGAGCTGATTGGCGTTGAACATTTGCTGATTGGCTTTGTTGAAGATGAGCGCATCGGGCGCAGGCTGCTGAGAGGCTTTGATGTAGACACCTCGCAGATGATGAAGGCGGTTCAGGATCTGCGATCGCCTGACGAAGACAAGCCAGCTACCGCTAAGGTTACAGATGAAGACGAATATCCGGCGCTGCATCAGTATGGACGTGATCTGACGACAGAAGCTAGAGCGGGCAAGCTTGATCCGGTGATTGGCCGTGATGAAGAGATTCGCCGGGTGATCCATGTACTCTCGCGGCGGACGAAGAACAATCCGGTCTTGATCGGTGAGCCGGGGGTAGGGAAGACTGCGATCGCAGAAGCCCTAGCTCAGCGCATCATCAACGGCGATGTACCCGAATCTCTTAAAAATCGCGTCTTGATCTCTTTAGACGTGGGCGGTTTGATCGCCGGGGCCAAGTACCGAGGCGAATTCGAGGAACGGCTGCGCTCTGTTTTGGCTGAGGTCACTGATTCTAATGGTCAAGTTGTTTTATTCATTGACGAATTGCACACCGTTGTGGGTGCCGGGGCGGGCGCTAACAACGTCGATGCGGGCAATATTCTAAAGCCAGTTTTGGCTCGAGGCGGTTTGCGCTGTATCGGGGCGAGCACTATAGATGAGTATCGCAAGCATATTGAGAAAGACACGGCGCTAGAACGGCGCTTCCAGCAGGTGTATGTGGGTCAGCCTAGCGTCGAAGATGCGGTGTCGATCTTGCGCGGGCTAAAAGAGCGCTATGAAGTGCATCACGGGGTGACTATATTGGATTCGGCTTTGGTGGCAGCAGCGGCCTTATCCGATCGCTATGTGAGCGATCGCTTCTTACCTGACAAAGCCATTGACCTAATCGATGAAGCCGCTGCTAAGCTCAAAATGGAGATTGATTCCAAACCCGAAGAGCTAGAAATCATTGACCGTCGCCTGATGCAGCTAGAGATGGAGAAGCTCTCTTTAGAAAGCGAGAAAGCAGCGGGTTCTGCTAATCGCACGTCTAACCAGCGGTTGGCAGGCATTAAGCAAGAGATAGAAGAACTCTCGAAAGAACAGAAGGTGCTTGACCAGCAGTGGCATACTGAGAAAGAAACGCTTGATGCGATTACCGAGCTAAAAGAAGAAGAAGAACGCACTCGCCTGCGGATGAACCAGGCTGAGCGAGCGAACGATCTAGAGCGTGCTGCCCAGCTAAAGTATGGCCGATTAGAAGAGATTCAAAGAGAGTTAGAAGCCCTAGAAGTCAGCCAGCAAGCGCTACAGGCAAAAGGACTAACCATGCTACGTGAGCAGGTTACTGAAGCCGACATTGCTGAGATTGTGGCTCGCTGGACAGGTATTCCGGTCAATCGATTGATGGAATCGGAAAAGCAAAAGCTGCTGCAGCTAGAAAGTCATTTGCATGAGCGCGTCGTCGGTCAATCCGAAGCGGTCACTGCTGTGTCTGCGGCTATTCGTCGGGCTCGCGCTGGGATGAAAGATCCGGGCCGTCCGATTGGCTCTTTCTTGTTTATGGGGCCGACTGGGGTGGGTAAAACAGAGCTGGCTCGCGCCCTTGCGGCTTTTTTGTTTGATACAGAAGACGCGCTGATTCGGCTAGATATGTCTGAGTATATGGAGAAAAACTCAGTCTCTCGTCTAGTCGGTGCGCCGCCTGGCTACGTTGGCTACGAAGAGGGCGGTCAGCTTTCTGAAGCGGTTAGGCGGCATCCCTACTCTGTTGTACTTTTAGACGAAGTAGAGAAAGCTCACACCGATGTGTTCAATATTCTGTTGCAGGTATTGGACGACGGTCGAATTACCGACTCTCAGGGTCGGACGGTCGATTTTCGCAATACGGTGATTGTGATGACGAGCAATATCGGCAGTGAGTATATTTTGGATGTCTCTGGCGATGATTCTAAGTTTGCGGAAATGGAGACTTTGGTAATGGGAGCCTTGCGATCGCACTTCCGCCCCGAATTTCTCAATCGAATTGACGACACCATCCTCTTCCACGCCCTCAGCAAAAAAGAGCTGCGCCACATTGTTGTTATTCAACTTCAGCGGATTTACCAACTGCTAGGCGATCAAAAGATTGGCCTAGAGATGTCAGAGCCCGCCATCGACTACGTTGCCGACCAGGGTTACGATCCTACCTACGGCGCTCGGCCCTTGAAGCGGGCAATTCAGCGTGAGCTAGAAAATCCAATCGCCACCATGATTTTGGAAAATACGTTTACTGAAGGCAGCACGCTTAGAATTAGTGCGTCGAAAGCGAACGGCCTCACCTTTAAAGTGAAAGCTGCTAAGCCTGAGCCAGCAGCGGAACCGGCTGAAGAAATGGTTGCTGAAGAGATGGTTACTGAAGAGATGGCTGAAGAGGCGGAGACCGAAGAAGTAGTAACTGAAGAGTCAGGGGCTGAAGAAGAAGCGGTGGTAGCTGAGGAGTCAGAGGCTGAAGAAGCGGTAGCTGAAGAGACGGCTGAAACAATCAGCGCAGTGGATAGCCCTGAAAGTGAAACAGAGAAAGAGATAGTGGCTACAGCGCCAGATTAGGGTGAACCGACGGCTGTTGTTGATGCTGCTCTGCGTAGGCTGTAGGTGATCAGCGCCGCTAAGACACAGACGGCGGCTAGCAGCCTGAGTAAACTGCTGATGCCAAGGCTTTCCTGTAAGACAGGAAGGCTGAGCGCACCGAGGACTGCGCCTGATTTGGCGATCGCACCTGCCAAACCCGCACCACTCGCCCTGATTGCAGGCGGAAAGACTTCACCAGACAGTAAGAACGTGGTCGAATTTGGCCCTAGGTTCATCGTGAGGTTGAACAGAATAAAGCCCGTGAACAGCAGTGCTATTTGACTGGTAGTACCCGAAAAGGAGAGCAAGCAAAGGCCCGTCGCCATGCCGATAAAGCCAGTCATTTGTAGAGGAATGCGGCCAATGCGATCAATTGATAGAATTGCGATCGCAAACCCCACCACCAGAAACACGTTCACAATTGCCGCGCCTCTAGCTGAAGCCATTTCTTGAGTCAGTAGGTTGCCTGTTTCTGAGAATGCAAGTGTCGCAATAATCGTTGGCGTAAAAATACCAATACCGTAAGTTGCAATATCTTGTAAGAACCAGGGAATAGACGCTAGCGCCGTTTGGCGAATGTATTGTCTTGAAAATAGATCGCGGTAGCCTAATGCCCCGGCGCTATCAGTCGTTTCGATTTTAGCTGTGGCTTCAATAGAATCGTTTGGGGCCAGTAATACCTCTTTCTCTAATAGCTCAGAAGCCGCTTCGGAGGCAGCTTTGTAGTTTCCTTTCGCGAGGTAGTAGCTAGGACTTTCTAATAAAAACAACAGTCTTAGCCCGCCGACTAAAATAGAGAGTGCCACACCGACGCCTAACATCCACCGCCACGAGTAGGCAACTGCCAGCTCCGGCGCAGTTTGTTGAAACAGCCAGATTGTTAGCCAGCCAACCAGCGCCCCTAGCAAAGCGCCAATCGATTGAAAGCTGAAGGCCCCAATGACCATCCGTCCGCGTAGCCTCGCGGGTATATTTTCAGTAATATATGAAACGCTAATAGGATAGTCCGCACCAATCCCGACCCCAACTAGAAAGCGAAAGAACAGCAAAGACCCAGCATTCCAGGCCAGAGCACTACCCAAAGAAGCGGCAATAAACAAGCCAATGTCAATCACCAACATGCGCTGACGACCGATTTTGTCGGTAACTGGCCCCAACGTCAGGGAACCGATTAGGGCTCCAAATAGAGCAGCCGTCGCGATCGCACCGATCCAGCCAGCGCTCAACCCAAAGTCTCGCTGAATAAAGGGCATCGCCACGCCAATGATGAAAAAGTCAAATCCATCTAGGGCAATCAACCCAGCCGAAAGAATCCACAGCATCCACATTGGGCGAGTGAGAGGCGATTGATCTAGCTCAGCTTGAAACTTTGATTGGAGCGAGGGTGAAGTGATTGGATCGACAGATTCGAGCTGATTAGGCAGCTCAGGAAAGAGAGAGGAATTAGACACTAGCGATTTCGTGAAGCAAAGGTGTTCACTAGCATATGGCGCGAATGCCAAGATTCACACTGCCCGAGGAGTGAGTGGTCTTTCGGCAGCTTAGCTACGGCCCTGGAGAATCCGGTAGGTTTGTAGCCATCTCAGTTAAGGGATTAGGCGCATACTCAGTCGGCGACTCAACGGATACCACCGTTGGATAGACCGCCAGATCAGCGCTCTCTACCCAACCAGAGTAGTGATGGACTTGGGTAGAATCCGAGGTAATTTCTAACAGATCAAAGTCGCCCCTAACCGCATGGTTATCAAAGCTGAGTCCGCCAGTGCGATCGCTAGGCCGATCGGCAGCGACTAAACCATGCGGGCCGCCACCAACCATATTCACCGCCACCTCATCTAGGCTGCGAGCAAAGCGATCGCCCTGCCAGTGCCAGGCATGTCCTGGCCAGAAAACGTTATTACCTTTGGTGGTCTTCCTCACCACCGGGTTGGTCAACCGATAGCCGCCCTGCGGAATTTGAACTTCAAAGCCTGGTTCGTAAGCGACCTCGTAGCGCCGGGCAAGTAACTCACCCGATGGTTCAAAGCTCTCACTCGCCCACAGGACTTCTACAGAGGGTTGAGTAAGCGTAGTGACGGGCTCTGCAGAAAGAAAGCTAGGGTAGAGATCGACGCCCGCTGTCGGCAGCTCGGCAGTAGCCGCGAACCGCCAGCAGTTCCAGCTCTGATCGCGCTCAATCGTCTTCCACTCTACCTGGCAAACGCCTTCGCCCGTTGCCACCCAAAGCTCATCTTCCTCAACCGCTATCTGATAGGGAATAGCACTGACTAAGGGGCTATTCATCACCTGATAGGTATCGAGCGTTTGCGTATTTGGCCGATAGGCGATCAGACCATCGGCTGGCAGGTATGGGTTGCCTTCGCCGCTGACTTTGGTACCTAGCCAGAGGGTGAGAGTGTCGTCGTCAGTGGCGGCGGCGATCGCAGTGATCTGATTGCCCTGCATCTGCTCAGGTTGCTGAACCGCGATTTTCTGTGTGGTTGGGTCGTAGTGAATCAAGCTAGCAAAGCCGCTGTTGCCCTCCCCTTGATTAGCAGAGGTCGCAAACCAAAGCTGATCTTCAACCACTACCGCACCCGCAATCGTGGGATCACCAAGCGAGAATCCTAGTTCGGCTTCTTGTAGATCAGTGAGCGTATAGAGCTGTTCGGTTAATAGTTCGCCATTGGGAAGCTTTAGCTCAAAATATACAGCGTCTTCAGCGGATTCTGCGCTGCCCATCTCAGGATTAAATGGCGGCTCACCATAAGTTGCCAACTGCTCATTCAGCCAGTCTGCCTGTAGCCGAATGCGGTACTCATACGTTTTTCCGTTCATGTCGATCGCGCTGTAGTCTGGATTGGCAATACCTGCTAGCATTTGCCCGTAGTCGAAGTCTGCTTCAAGATCTGAGCTTTTATCAGTCACCGATGTGATAGACCAAGTGCGATCGCCTTTGCACAGCGTAAAGTCGTAGTAAGGCGTTTTGAACGTGACTGTGCCCGGCTCAATTGCAATTTCTTCAGGCCGAAAGTTGAACTGCTCGAAGATAGGCATATTTTCGGGCGTGGCCATGGGTTCGAGCGGAGCGCTGTCGAGATCGCAGGTTTTGGCAGGATCGCTGGTGGTGTCTGCGATGCGATCGCCTAGCTGCGAATTTGGCGCAGTCGATGAGCCTACAGAAGAGCCTGGAGACCCTGTACAGGCACCTAGTGCCCATAGGAGTCCTATTGTTGAAAGTAGTGTTTTCGATCTCATGCTTTTCACCCGGTATCAAATTCTATCAATACCTAATACGTTTAACTATTAGCCTTATTGCTATGCTATCAATTCTCTCAATTGCCTGTTGCTAGCGGCGATGACAGCTTCAGAACTGGCTTTCAGAAGCCTATTGCCTTTTTATCTATCTCTCATTTCCCCTTATTCTCTCGTTGTCCTTATTAAAGTTTAGCTACAGAATCAGCTACAGAAATTAAGATAAAAGCAGCTAGCCGTTAACTATCAGCTAGTACTAACCATCAAGAATCAAGCTACAACACTTACTGCGAGGATATTTTGAGCTATTTAGAAGCTGTTGCCGATTTCTACACAGAAGTTGCCGAAACCCCAGATGTCGGACTTTGCTGCGTACAGAGCACGCCTGTACAAATGCCCGGACTTCGCGTTCCAAAGCAGATGCAGGATATGAACTATGGCTGTGGTACAACTGTGCATCCGGCTGAACTCACTGGTGAACCAACCGTTTTATATATAGGCGTTGGCGGCGGATTAGAAGCTTTACAGTTTTCTTATTTCTCGCGTCGACCAGAGGCAGTAATTGCCGTAGATCCGGTAGAGTCAATGCGGACTGCGGCGCAGCAAAATCTGTCAGTGGCAGCCGAACAAAATGACTGGTTTGATGCTAGCTTCGTCAGCATTCGAGCAGGGGATGCTTTTAGCCTGCCGATGCCAGACAATTCAGTGGATGTAGTGGCCCAAAACTGTCTTTTCAATATTTTCGAGCCAGAAGATCTAAAGAAAGCCTTGGCAGAGGCTTACCGAGTCCTCAAGCCCAATGGCCGATTGGTGATGAGCGATCCGATTACAACCAGAGAGATTCCTGAGCATTTACGCGACGACGATCGACTCAGAGCGATGTGCCTATCGGGCGCGCTCACCTACGAAGATTACACTCAAAAGATTATTGACGCAGGCTTTGGCCAAGTCGAGGTGAGGGCGCGGCGTCCTTATCGACTGCTGAACGCCAAACACTATCAGCTAAACGAGCATTTGATGCTAGAAAGCTTGGACTGCGTCTCTTTCAAAGTACCTATTGCTGACGATGGGGCCTGTGTCTTTACTGGAAAAATGGCTGTCTATGCAGGCGAGCAAGACTATTTTGATGACAGTGCAGGGCATATCCTGCAACCGGGAGTGCCCCTGGCAATCTGCGACAAGACCGCTAGCAACCTAGGGAAATTCGATGATATTGTAGTGACCGATTCCACCTGGCACTACGACGGCGGTGGCTGCTGCTAGCGATATTGCGTTTCTCATAGCAGTTGCCGGATACATTCAGCGACTGCTATGAGTAGCTAGGCAACTTTGTTAACCGTCTCAACTGCCTTTTCATACTTAAAAGAGCAGTGCTAGCATCCATTAATGCTCAACGAAGCGAAGAACAACCCAGGGCGCACAAACTAGACTGTATGCTTCGTCATTTTTGCCATAAACATCAACCTTCAAAGAGCCTTCCTATGCGTTTCCTACCAACAGATTTGTTTGTTTCCTATCGACTAGCACCCTATGGTTCCAGTCGCGTTTCTCGCCACAAGCTACTTACGAGATTGGGCATTCTGCTGGGTAGTGTTAGCTCGCTATTGCTGTTGACACCCGCAGCCAAGGCGCTTGAGGAGGTTCAGCTCACTTATGGCGGATTTCAATTTGGCACGTTGGCGATGGATGAGCTATCGGATTTTGCCAGTACAGGTGAGGCTTCTGCTGATATTCAATCGCTGCTGGAGGCAATCGACGTGGATGAAGTATCCGCTAGATCAATGCTCAACAGCGAAGTCGCGGTGAAAAGTGCATCTCTGCCTGAAGTTGCAGAAACGTTTGTAGGCGAAAGCTTTTTTCAGCTTGTGGGCACCGCTTTTACCGTTCCTGATGCGGAAGAGTCTAGCTGGGTATATCTCAGATCGGCTTTCTTAGAC
>NZ_JADEXO010000158.1 GCF_015207105.1 cf. Phormidesmis sp. LEGE 11477 | reverse complement strand
GTGTTTGAGGGGGTGAGTGCGCGATAATAGAGCTTCACATGGTGTTTGTGATCTGTAGGGTAAGAGGCGATGGCTACATTACAACTGCGACAAATCAGGGTGCCTGAGGGGCAGACTGTTGAAATTCAAGATGTCAGCTGGTCTGAATTTGAGACGATCTTGCAGGAGCTAGGTGAGAATCGGAATACTCGTATTGCTTACAGTGAGGGGACGTTAACTATTGTGGCACCAATGCCTGCACATGAAGTCGAGAAGGTTTGCATTGCTCGCTGTGTAGAAGTTTTGCTAGATGAGCTGGAGCGAGACTACACTTCTTATGGTTCTACAACGTTTAAGAACGAGCAGATGCTGAAGGCGGTGGAACCCGACGATTGCTTTTACATTGAGTATGCAGATTTGATGGCTGGGAAGCAGCGCATAGATCTGAGTACTGATCCACCGCCAGAACTGGCTATTGAGATTGACCTAACATCTAAAACTCAGTTGGACGCTTATCTAGGGCTAGGCGTTCGGGAGTTGTGGCGGTTCGACAATGGTCGGCTCCGTATCGACTGTCTACAAAATGGTGAGTATGTAGAGGTCGCGGAAAGTCCACTGTTCCCAGGTTGGCCTATCAAAGAAGCCGTAGAGCGCTATGTGGAACGGGCGCGGGCTTCTAACCAAAGGAAAGCAAAGAAAGAGTTCCGGCGGTGGGTGATTGACAGGCTTTAAGAACAAGCGTTCCACGTCTGGGGTTCGCTTACTACGGATAGACCTCTATGATTAATAGGTCTATTTGTGATTAGTTTAGGGACCACTGGCAGCGCGATCTGCCGAATATAGAGCCATGAAATCAACGCTGAATGAACTGAATAATCGTGTGCAGGCTGCGTTGGCGGCGGCGTTTGGCGATGAGTATCAGGAGACTGACCCGATTTTGGTGGGGACAAATAACCCCAAGTTTGGTGATTATCAGGCGAATGTGGCGATGTCGCTAGCGAAGCCGCTGAAGATGAATCCGAGGGCGATCGCAACCCAAATCACAGAAAATATAGACGTCTCTGACATTTGCGAACCGCCTTCAATTGCCGGGCCAGGCTTCATCAATTTCAAGCTCCAGACGGCGTATCTAGAACAGCAGCTCAAGGCTGTGCATAAGAGCGATCGCCTAGGTGTACCCAAAGCCGACCCGCCGCAAAAAGTGCTAGTCGACTACCCTAGCCCGAACATTGCCAAGGAAATGCACGTCGGCCACCTGCGTCCGGCGGTGATTGGCGAATGCTTTGCCAGGGTCATGAAGTTTCTCGGTCATGACGTGCTGAAGGTCAGCCACGTGGGTGACTGGGGAACGCCGTTCGGCATGCTAATCGCTTATTTACAAGAGGCATACCCCGATCCGCAGGCAGCGGCAGATGCCTCAACGAATGGAGAGCTAGCTACGTTCTATCGTCAGGCTAAGAAGCGTTTTGATACCGATGAAACGTTCAAAGAAAATGCCAGGCAGGCGGTGGTAAAGCTACAAGCAGGTGACCCAGAAGTGTTAGAAGCCTGGCGGCGAGTTTGTCAGCTATCGAAGCGGTCGTATCGCAAGATTTACGATCTGTTAAACATTTCAGAAGACATTGTTGATCGTGGGGAATCTTTCTACAATCCTTATCTTGCTGATGTAGTAGCTGACCTTGATAAGGCTGGATTGCTAGTCGAAGATGACGGGGCTAAGTGTGTCTTTTTAGAGGGCTTTACGAACAAAGATGGTGACCCGCTGCCGATGATTGTACAAAAGTCGAACGGTGGCTACAACTATGCGACAACAGATTTAGCGGCGCTGCGCTATCGGATTAATGAAGATAAGGTAGATCGAATTATCTACTCAACAGATGCGGGACAGTCGAATCACTTCTCGCAGTTCTTTCAGGTAGCGCGGCGGGCGGGTTGGCTGCCCGAGACTGTAGAGCTGAGCTATGCGCCGTTTGGCCTGGTGCAGGGCGAAGACGGTAAGCGGCTAAAATCTAGATCGGGAGAGGCAGTACCTTTGCAGGAGCTGCTGGATGAGGCGATCGCCCGCACTCGTGCCGATATAGAAGCCCGGTTAGAACAAGAAAAAAGAACAGAATCGGACGACTTCATTCAAAATGTGGCCGAGAAAGTAGGCATCGGCGCGGTGAAGTACGCGGACCTTAGTCAGAACAGGATTAGCAACTACACTTTTAGCTACGACAAGATGTTGGCTTTGCAGGGAAACACCGCGCCCTACATGATGTATGCGTATGTTCGTGTGCAGGGCATTAGCCGCAAGGGAGAGATTGATTTTTCGACTTTGGACGCGCAGGTGAAGCTGACCGAAGAGAGTGAACTGACGTTGGCAAAGCACATTCTACAGCTAGATGAAGTGCTAGCAGAAGTTGAAAAAGAGTTGTTGCCCAACCGTCTGTGTCAGTACCTGTTCGAGCTAAGTCAAAAGTTCAACCAGTTCTATGATCAGTGCTCAGTGCTGCAAGCGGAGGAGCCACAGCGGACTTCTCGGCTGGTACTGTGTGATCTGACCGCGCGGACCTTAAAGCTGGGGCTGTCGCTTTTAGGCATAGAGGTACTAGAGCGGATGTAGAGATGTGTATGAGAAGTCAGGGAGCTTAGAATGATGCCTTTTGAGCGGATGGGCGATCGCACTAGCACCGCCTACCAATACATTGAGCTGCAGACTACTGAGACCTATCAGGAGCCTGTAGAGGATGAAGGCTACCTGATCAGGTTGTTTTCTGCTCTGATCGTCCCGTTTGTTTTGTTTGCGCTTTTGCTATGGCTGCTGAAGCGTAGCCAAAAGATGTTTATGGAGCAAGCGGATCGTGCGAATGAAAATGCAGAAGCAGTTAGACTCAACAACGAACTGCTAAGAGAACAGATTGAACTGCAAAGAGAAATCTTAGAAGTATTAAGAAAGCAAGTAAGGTAAGTCAATTTTCAAAAGCTGCTAGCTATTTGGGTGGCTTTAAATCAGATTGGATGGATATGCTCAATCCAGGGCAGTGCTTATTCTTTCAGCGAAGGCTGTGATAGCTCAGGTTGCATATGCTGTAGTCCATTTGGGCTACAATTTGAGTGTAGGGTTTCTATGGAGGTGTACAAGCTATGGCAAAAGAGGCGACGGTTAGGGCGCGGATTGACCCAGGGCTAAAGGCCGAGGTTGAGGATTTATTTGAAGCATTAGGGCTCTCGACAACGGAGGCAATTACGCTGTTTTATCATCAGGTAAAGCTGCATAAGGGGTTGCCTTTTGACGTGGCGATTCCTAATGAGGTGACTCGAAGAGTATTTGAGGAGACGGACGCAGGAGAAAACCTTGTGCAGTTTCAAACTGCCGATGCTATGTTTGAGAATCTCGGGATTTAATGCTCAATCCATTGTACGCCAGACAGTTTGAGAAAGATCTCAAAAAGATGCTCAAGCGAGGGAAAACAGGTGAAAGCATCAGACAGGTGATTCAAAAGCTGGTGCAAGAGGAACCGCTTGAGCCGAGGCACAGAGATCACAAGCTTTTAGGTAATTACAAGGGGCGGCGTGAATGCCATATTGAGCCAGACTGGTTGCTCATATACAAGACAACGGCTGAGGAAATTATTTTTGAAAGAACTGGAACTCATTCTGATCTGTTCGAGTAGAAATCGATGTACCAACAGCATGGGTAATTGATTAGCTGAGAGAGTTACCTAGGATCAGCCAATTCTGAATCAAGCCAACAGCGCTACAGACCTTCGAGACCTGTTAGATCAGACCAAGAACGAACTCAAGAACAATAAACAGTAGGCTAAAGCCAGAGAGATACATCAGTCCTACGGTTGCTAGACGAATCAACCATGGTTTTGGCTGAGATTCTACAGGCAGCGTGCGGATGCTGCGAATGTTTAGCCAGGCGTAAAACGGGGCGAACACGAAGGCAATGATAGTGATGGTGTTGATCAGCGGCTCGAATCCGGCGGTGAAGAAGTTGAGTAGAAGTGTGGCTAGGGTGATGAGGATGAGAGCGATCGCACCTCGAATTGGCAATGTGCTTGCCCGAGCGCTAGGCCACAGCTCATAGATACCGGCCTCTAGCGTGCGGGGGAAGGCATCGACGACGGTGAAGGTGGTGGAAAATATGGCTGCGATCGCACACACTCCAATCACCGGCTCCGCCCACGCGCCGATATAGCTGGTATACATCCCCACAAGCTGACCCGCAAACGCCGCTGGTTCTGCTGCCATCCCTTGCGCTGGTAGCGTCAACGTCCCTAGCACCAAAAATAAACAGGCCAGCACCACCGTCAGCACATAGCCAAAATTAAAATCAAAGCTGGCCTCTGCCATCGAAGCTGCCTTGCCGCTGTCTTGACCATTCGCCTGCACCCACAGCGACTGCCAGACAGAAAGTTCCAATCCGCCCGGCATCCAGCCCATAAAGGCAATTACAAAGGGTAGCGCCTTAAGCGAAAATATGGACCCTCTACCAGACGAAGTTGTATAGGCAACTTCCAGCACTGTGGACTCTACACCTGGCGCTATTGACCCGGATGACAATGGCTCAGATAGGAAGCCGCTCACCACCGTTGAAACTGCCATAGTGACTGCCGCCACCGTTGCTATAGACAGCAGAATTACGCACCATTTTGTCACCTGCTCAAACAGGCGATAGCGCCCCACTGCAATCAAGCCCCAGCAAAAAATCAACACGCTAATGGCCAGAACTGTCGCCGACACCTGCGGTAGCCACAGATACTGCAGCAGCATGGCAGCGACAAAGGCATCTACCGCAAAGCTACCCACCGCGCTGATAGCGCTGATGATCATAAACGGCACAAAAATCTGTCGCCCCTGCTGCCGATACGCTTGAATCAGGTTTTGGCCGGATGCTGCAGCGTACCGATGCCCGTACTCGTAAAACGGATACTTCATCAGGTTCGCTAGCAGCACAAAAATCAGTGCTCCCCAGCCGTACATCGCCCCCGCTCTTGTACTTTGCACCAAATGGGAAACCCCAATCGCTGCCCCTGCCATCAACAGCCCCGGCCCTATCTGGGAAAGAGAGAACTTCGAGCGGTCGTTTTCGGTAGCTGATGTCATAAAGCTGATCTTATGGATGCGATCGCTCAAAGGCGAAACCTCTACAGCCTACAGGGTCTATCTACCCAAAGGGTCAGGGTCAGATAAAAATAGTACTATGAAGAGATGTAACGCCCTTAGGGTCTGCCTACTCTCATGAATTTGTTTCTTCTACTTCTGCTCGCCCTGCCCGCTGCTGGTATAGCCGCCTATCTGCTGACACCTCGGCGCTATGACTCATCCGATACGGTCGCGACTTCCTATGACGAGTGGACGCAAGATGGCATCTTGGAATTCTATTGGGGAGAGCATATTCATCTAGGACACTACGGCTCTCCGCCAAGGCAAAAAGACTTTCGGCAGGCAAAGTATGACTTCGTTCATGAAATGGTGAAGTGGGGCGGGCTTGATAGATGCGCGCCTGGTTCAACCCTGCTTGACGTGGGCTGCGGTATTGGTGGCAGCAGCCGAGTGCTGGCCAAAGACTACGGCTTCGATGTGACAGCGGTGACGATTAGCCCTGGGCAGGTAGAGCGAGCAACGCAGCTGACGCCGGAGGGATTGAGCGCCAAGTTTATGGTGGATGATGCGATGGCGCTGTCATTTCCAGATGAAAGTTTTGACGTGGTGTGGTCACTAGAAGCGGGGCCACATATGCCTGACAAGGCAATTTTTGCAAAAGAGCTGCTGCGAGTGCTAAAGCCAGGTGGACTGCTAGTGGTTGGCGATTGGAACCAGCGAGATGACCGCCGCCGTCCGCTGAGCTGGTGGGAAAAGCCAGTGATGAGACAGCTATTGGATCAATGGTCTCATCCTGAGTTTTCTAGCATTGAAGGATTCTCTGAGCTGCTAGAAGCAACCAGAATGGTAGAAGGCTCTGTAGAAACGGCGGACTGGGCTGAAGAAACGCTGCCGTCTTGGATTGACTCGATTTGGCAGGGAATCATTCGGCCAAAGGGCTTAATCAAGTTTGGTGTTTCTGGCTTTATCAAGTCTGTACGCGAGGTGCCGACACTGTTGCTGATGCGTTTAGCCTTTGGCAGTGGGCTCTGTCGGTTTGGCCTGTTCAGAGCGACTAGGGCAAAAGTGCTAGCGTCGTCGATTCAAACTGGAAACGCGAACGTTATTCATAATGACTCCACATCCGTAAAACTCTGACTGTTCTGTTCTCATCGAATATCTGATACACAAGCCGATGTTGAACATTGATCCGTCTGGAGTAGTAATCTTTAAGGTCGCCCCTTAATTTTTCATAAGGCGGCTCATACGGGTCTGTTTCTAGAATATCTAACAGCTCCTTTGCCTTTTTCGCGAGGTTAGCGCCAGTAAGCTTCTTAGCATCTTTCGTAGCCTGCTTCGATAGGATATATCTCCTATTTCACCACTCAACTTCCTCTAAGGGTGTGGCTTCTTCAAGAGACTCTGCTGCTGCCCTGTGCATAGACTCAGCCATGCCTGGAATACCAACGAGATATAGCGTTTCTTGGATTGCGTTCCAGTCTTCTTTAGAAAGTAGAATTGCCGCGTTGCGCGCCCCGGAAATCTCGACGGGCTGGTGCTGGTCGGCAACAGCAGCAACCAGCTTATCTAGCTGATTTTGGGCTTCTTGAACTGTCAAAATATTCATATCTTTCTCTGAATAGTTGTTGTCTTAGTCTATCTCAGCAGTTTTGACGTTCAGGTATGACTCTACAGCTTTTGTCACTTGGTTGAGGTGCAGTTTCTGAGTTGATTCAACTGATATTACGACGGATTAATAGGGATTCTAGATTTCCTTCAGCGATAATGAAACCGCCCTGGGGCTAGGCTTTTCCATGATGGGATTGTAGAGTTTGAGATAGGCGATAGATCCGAACATGCCATCGACTTTTGCACATGCAGCTATCCACGCGGTCCCTACCAGAAGATGTAAAGTTAAAGTTCTATGCTGTTCTATGTGGCGATGAGTCTATTAATGACTTTGAACAGTGGCTTTATAGCAGCAAACAGATAGAGGCAGTGCTACACCCAGACGACTATCTCAACCTGCTATCACTGGACTATTCTTCTTCGCTCGTCCGTGTGAACTTGATAGGCATTCTAGAGAATCTAGTGAGTAGTGGTGAATACGAAACCTACCGAGTCAAGCAGATGCTGCGAGACTTTCTAGGCCAAACCAAAGGAATAGAATCATCAGTAAAGCTGCTCACAGAGTTTTATGACCTGTATTGCAGAGGCGTTAGTTTCCTAGATTCTTTAGGACTTAATTACGGGCTATCAGTAGTTTGCCTTGATGTAGACTCTCTGGCAAAGAGAGAACGGTATGTCGAGTCTTTGCTACCAGATGCTAAACGAGAAGCTAGAAAGGTTTTGCACTATCTGGAGAATGGGACAGTCAAGATTCTAAACACGGAGCAGTATAGCTATTACTTTAGATGTTTAGACCATAGACGAAGTGACTAGACCTCTCCCCAGCCCGGATTGAGTTTTTTCATGATGGGATTATAGAGCTTGAAATAGGCGATAGATCCGACTTGACGTAAGAGTGATTTTTGCTTGGTGTCTGCGCCCATACAGCGCTTGCACACTGGGTTAGTGACCTGGAATTTGTCGAAGCCTTCGCGCAGACTGCAGGCGGGTTTTTGCTGATAGAGGATTTCTCTCAGCGAGTACTCGTTGAGATTGCCCAGTGGAATTTTGCCATCGTAGTCTTTGCAGCAGGGGACGACGGTGCCATCGTAGAGGATGCCCGCTTGGTCGGTGGTGCCGTTGCAGTAGCCGAAGCTGGCCGGGATGACGGTGGTGCTTTCGACGTTGCCCCAGCTATCGAGTGGGAAGGTTTCGAGGGCAAGTTTTGGCGTGAGATCGATGACTTGCCAGCGTCCGGGCCTGTGAGAGGCTAGGCGGCGGCTGAGCTCTGCGGGGCTTGGGCGGTCAGGGTGGTCAGCAGGGAGGCTAGAAAGGAGGCGATCGCACCACTCATGCAACTGCTTCTGCATTTGCTCCTTTCCTTCCACTACGTGCATCGCCTTATGCGGCACTAAAAAAGGGTGCGGCGTCGTATCTAGAAACTTGAGATGAACCCGTGTGTTTGAATGCTCGCTTGCCAGATTCGCCTGCACATATCGAGCAATACCGTCGAAGTACTGCTCTGGCTTGAGCTTGGGCGGTGCGCCTCGAATAATAAATGTGTCTGGATCGGGCGTTTGCAGCGAAATTGTGACTTTAGGAATGCCAGAGGCTACTAGCTTTTCGATATGTTCGGGGCGAATGTGAAAGGTACTGCCGTTAGTGGTGAGATGCAGATTTAGGCGGCGGGCGATCGCCATCTCAATGGCTTCAAAGATATGCGGATAAATCAGCGGCTCGCCCATCAGATGAAAGGCGACAATTTTAGCTAGATTATAGTTGGCGATTTCATCTAGCGCCTTTTTGAGCAAGCCAGTGTCCATATGGCCTCGCTTGCGTTCCATAATGGCGTCGGGGCAAAACTCGCACTTGAAGTTGCAAACATTGGTGACTTCTAAATGGATGCGTTCTAGCTGATGGTTAGTGCCTACGGGAATGTCATTAGTGGATACTGGAGCGGCAGGTGATGTGATACTTGCTGGCATAAAGCTTTTTTCGTAACCCGTAGATTAGAACCGATTCAACTGTAACAAGCCGATAGAAAATCGCATGAGAAAGCGCTGAAAATCTTAAAAAGACCCACGATGACTGATTCAACGGCTAGCTCAACACCTGATTTGATCACTGAGGCTGTTCGCTATATAAAGGGCGAAGGCAAAGCGCCTGATACTAGTGAATTAATTGATGCTTTGTTGCAAGCAGAAAAGGAGAGAAAACAAACTAAGCAGCACTACGAATATGAGCAACTGATTGGTCAGTGGCGCTTGGGCTTTGTCTCAGGGACTCGCAAGGTGCAGCCGCGTCCTGGGGCCAGTGCGGTTACTACCCTAGGAAAAGGACGGTTTATTCCTCGGTTTGTGCGAATTGCGATCGCGTACGAACCCCTTGCCGATGATGCCCAAGCGGGCAGCGGTCAAGTGACTAACTCAGTGGCCTGTGGTCCGATCAAACTTCGACTGAACGGCCCCACTCAGTTTTGGCAAAAGACTAGCAGTTTGGGATTTGATTTTACTGCCATGAAAGTGAACTTGGGTGCGTGGTCTGCTTATGATGGTGGCTTACGCGGCGGCTCAGAACGCGACGCTGCTTTCAAGGAACAAACCCTCAAAGATCAAGCTTTTTTTACGTTCTTTCTAGTCGAGAAGGATTATATTGCCGCTAGAGGCCGAGGGGGCGGTTTGGCTCTGTGGGTGAGAGGTGAGAGATAAGCGACTTTACTAGGTAGTCTCGAACCCCTGCTTTGATAGCTGCAAGTTTTAGATCAGGTACTTCATCACAGCCAAATTGCCCAGTACAGGAAAAAATAATTAAGGATTAATGAAATATTTTGTCTCATGAATTATTGCGCTCCCATCAGTGACCTTCAAACTGTTTCATTTGAGACAAGTACTCTTCTAACATAGAAAACTGCTCTACATTGAGACTGTAATAGACATATCGACCTTGGCGTCTGGTGATTGCTAGGCCAGACTGATTAAGTATCTTCAGATGAAAAGAAAGCCTAGACTGGTTAATTCCTAGCTGGCCTGCTATCTCATTGACGCAGAGCTCTTGACTGTCTTGCAAGAGCTCAATAATTTGTATGCGAACTGGCTCAGAGAGCGCATGGAAACCCGGAAATACTGCTGACTTGCTCATATTAAATACCAACGGGCACATGAATATCATTTATCTTAATAGAATGCATGATTCCCGTGGTCAGGTATCTAAAGATCAAACTGATTCGATACCTGGCAAAAGCGCAGAAGAGTAGGTAGAGACATTTCCCCTAAGGGATGAATTGCTAGCATAGAATATACTGCTACTACAAGAGTATTCTTACAGTTCTAACCTGCATTTTCTTGAGTACGAATCTTTATGAGTATGAGCTCTCACTCTTAGATTTTCTATCTAATCTTCACTCATTAGCAATTCTATTGTTTGATTAAGACGGCAGATCATGGTGACTTTGGCTCTGATCCGTTGAGTATGTGGATGTGCTGAGCCTAGAACATTTTGAAAGATGGCTAGAGACTCTTCAAATAAAACTTCAGCCTCCTGAAATCGAAATTGGTTATCGTATAGCGAAGCAAGATTATAGAGACTTGCTGCAACGTCCAAATGCTCACTGCCGAGGAGAACTCTTCTCATCTCCAATGTTCCTCTCAAGAGAGGCTCAGCTTCATCGTAGCGCTCGCCGTACATGTAGAGCATCGCCTGCAGTGACAGTAAACCTGCCCCAACTTCGTATAGTGCTGTCGAGGCTAGCTCTTTTCTTTGATAGGTGAGTGCTTCTTTCTGTTTGCGATCGCTGATATCAGATTGGGATCCTACTATCCGATAGGCCGTGCCAAATTGATCCCTTAGAGCTTCGCCTTTGGTGAGCACCCACATATAGTGACCTTCTACATGCCGAATACGATACTCACAGTAAATATGCTGCTCTCGGCGCTCAAGATAGTCCTGTAGGGTTCGCTTGAAGCGATCGCAATCTGTCGGGTGAATACGAGCGAGCCACTCATCTGCGGGAATACTTAGCGGCGTACCGTAGATGCCTAACATAGACTGCCATCTTGGCGATAGATAGATTCGATTGTTGTTTAAATCCCAGTCCCATATGTCTCCATCTTCGCCCCTATTATCGAGCGTATGTCGGGCCTGTTCGATTTCCAAGCTTTTTGTCAGCTCCGCATTCTTAATCGCACATTGAATCCGACGAACTAACGAATTTCCAGCATCGGTAGTACCTAGCTTCAACAGCCGACTAGGTGAGAAGGCGTCCGTCTTTGTAAGGTAGTCTTGGGCTCCTTCTAGAATCGCTGCCACAGCTACGGTCTCATCTTCTATCCCAGTTAAAACAACGACTGGTGTTTCGGGTACCTGCTGCTTGAGCTGTCTGATCAAATCTATTCCTTCTCCGTCTGGCAAGTGTAGATCTAACAAGATCAAATCATAACTTTGCTGCGACAGCATCGTCAGAGCCTCTTCAAACCGCTCGACGTGGTATAGAGTCGGCCTTCTCAAATTAGATGAGCTAATGATGGCCTCAACTATCTGAGCATCTGGAGAACTATCTTCGATCAGCAATACTTTGATGTCTATATCCACTTTGATTCTTTACTTTCTTCGTCAAGATTTAACCAACTGCTAGCGAATTGTGCCCAACTTCCATCAATAAAAATTAATCGAAATATTAAGTTAGGCTTAATTCACAAGAGAGCTTTACTTTCTTAGGGTGGAGACTATCTATACTCTCTAGCGG
>NZ_JADEXO010000248.1 GCF_015207105.1 cf. Phormidesmis sp. LEGE 11477 | reverse complement strand
GCGTGAAGCCTGGGTTCATGGAACACGAAGAGAATGGCGAAAGCGCTTTTGAAGCCGTGACGCAAGACAGCTTTGACGGAAAATGGAAAGTCATCTTCTTCTATCCGAAGGATTTCACTTTCGTCTGCCCCACCGAAATTAAGGCCTTTGCTGATCTGAATGAAGATTTTGCCGATCGCGATACGGTGGTTCTGGGAGGTTCTGCGGACAATGAGTTCTGTAAACTGGCCTGGCGTCGCGATCATCCGGATCTGGCGAACCTGGCCATCTGGCAATTTGCAGACACGACCGGGTCGCTGATTGATGCCCTTGGTATCCGTTCGGCGGAAGGTGTGCCCTTGCGTGCAACCTTTGTTGTCGATCCCGAGAATGTCATCCAGCACGTCTACGTGACCAATCTGAATGTGGGCCGAAATCCGGAAGACACTTTGCGGGTGCTTGATGCCTTGCAAACCGACGAACTTTGCGCCTGTAACCGCGCTGTCGGCGGAGAAACACTGGCCGCCTGATTTCAAGCGACCGGACCGGTGGCGCGCTTGCTTGCATCCCTCCCTCTGCAGCGAGCGCGCCCCTTTGTATACTGGAGAACAATCATGAGCTTCGAAGCGCTCAAAAATCAAATACCCGACTATGCGAAGGACTTGAAGCTGAACCTCTCAAGTCTGGCTCGGGAAACCAATCTGGACGACCAGAAGAAATGGGGCACATTTCTGGCGTCCGCCTACGCCACCAGCTCACCGACCGTCATTCAGGCGTTCGAAACAGAATTGGCTGACCAGCTTTCCGGTTCAGCGGTAACGGCTGCAAATGCTGCCGCTGCGATTATGGGTATGAACAACATCTACTATCGTTTTGTCCATCTGGCATCGGCCAAGGATTACAAGACGCTACCGGCAAAATTGCGGATGAATATCATCGCTAATCCCGGCGTCGACAAGGCCGATTTCGAGCTCTGGTCGCTGGCGGTTTCCGCCATCAATGGCTGTGGCCTGTGCATCGACAGCCATGAAGCCGAATTGCGTCGACATGGAGTCTCGGCTGAACAGATTCAGGCATCCGTCAGAATTGCATCAACAGTGCATGCGATTGCCGCGGTTCTGGATGGTGAACGTGCAAAAGCCGCATAAATTCCGTATCCGGAATTAATTGAATTCTCGAAAAAGGCGGTCAATTGGCCGCCTTTTTACGTTTCATTAGGTATTTTGAATTTCGGGGCTTTTGAATCATCCTATTCATTGCATTAAATTTTTCGGCATTGCATTGAAGTTTTGACTTCAAAAATAATGTCCGTATAGTCACCTTTATGGCGGTGTTCCAAAATCCATATGAAGCAGTTGTTTCGGCAGATCGTGATCATCACGACGGCGGAGAGGCGGCGCGTGCGAGCCATTATTTCTCGACGACGACCATGCGCAATGCCCTGGGCTATCGGGACGTTGGTTGGCGTCGTCTCGGCCTTCAATTCCTGATTTCACTGCTCATGATGTCTGCGCCGTTGATTGAAGTCCTTGGCGATTTCGGGCCATTGGTTCTCATCGCCGGAGCCGCTCTGGCCGGTGTCACCAGCTATATTGCGCTGGCAAAACTTCTCGACGCAACACGCGCCCGTTGACGCGCTAGACGTCTCGCCTAGTCTGCACACCGAATGGATCGGCAGGTTGGGAGACAACGCTCATGTTCAGGTTTCTTTTCGTCACGCTCTTGTGGCGTAGCATCCTCAAACCCGTTTCCCAGTGGTGGTTTGGTATCACGCTCTGGATGCGTGTTCTCGGCGCGCTTGTGCTGGGTATCGCCTTCGGTTTGCTTGTCGACCGCATGATGGGGAGTGGCGCTGAATTTTTCCTAGAAAACTATATTCGTCCTTACGGCGACATTTTCATTGCCCTGATCCGCATGATGATCGTTCCGCTCATCTTCACGACACTGGTCGCGGGCGTGGTAGCAA
>NZ_JADEXO010000157.1 GCF_015207105.1 cf. Phormidesmis sp. LEGE 11477 | reverse complement strand
AACGGCGTAGTGGGAAGATAATCATATCTGGCGATATGACCGATAGTACCACGAAGCAAATCTTGTCTATCTTTCGGGACGGCAACAACACTCTAGCTTCTAAAGAAGCCCCCGCTATAACCGATCAGGTTTAGTGGTGGGAGTGCGTCACTAACTTGGTGTTAGAATAAGATCGCTCGCCCGGTTCCGTCGCATCGGCAGCAAACGAGTCTCCTCTTTGAGCTAAGTTGCAAGCAGCCCCGCGCTCTACTTGCTAGCGTGAGCGTCGGGAAGAATTGCAGGCGGCTCGATGGGACTCAATACCCCTGAGAGCTGTAATCTTCTCACACACTCTCTCAGTACATCGTTCTGCGTTCTCTCGGTTACTTTGCAGTATGCCTGCAAGTGCTGCATTTCCAAATCGCTTAACCTGACTGTTGCCTGCTTCATGATGTCAATATGATGTCAATTCTGCTATGATTAGACCATGAAAATCGCCTACCAGTACAAGCTATTGCCGACTTATGAACAGCGCTGTCAGATGACGCGCTGGCTCGATATGCTGCGGGCTCAGTACAACTGGTTGCTCGGTGAGCGCTTCGACTGGTGGGAGATGAACCGCTGTGCGGTGAACGCCTGCCCGCTGACGTGTAGTATTGCATTGCCGAAGGAAAGACCAGACTACTACGCTCAGAAGCGGTCTTTGTCACCCATGAAGAAAGTTCGGCCCTGGTACAAAGAGCTGCCCTGTCACACCCTGCAAGAGGTTGCTAAGCGGGTTGATCTAGCTTTTTCTCGGTTCATCCAAGGCGACAGCAGCGGCAAGCGCAGTGGCAAACCCAGGTTTAAGGGCAAAGGCCGATATAGAACAATGCTGTTTACGCAGTTGCGTTCTGAGCATATTTCTAGCAATCGCATTACTTTGCCTAAGCTTGGCAAAGTCAAGTTCATTCGCCATCGGCCTATGCCGGCAGGCTTCGCTCTCAAGCGGGCGCTAGTCACCCTGAAGGCTGACGGTTGGTACGTGAGTCTGACGCTTGAAGATAAGCGCGTACCGGATACACCAATTGTCGATGTCGAGCCAACTGAAGCAAACAGTATCGGTATAGATGCGGGGTTGGAATATTTTGTTGCTGGCTCTGATGGCAGTGGTGAACCGCTGCCTAAGTTCTATCGGCAAGCTGAAACTAAGCTTGGCAGACTGCAAGCGAAGCGGGAGCATCGGCCAAAGGGCAGCAAAGGACGACGTAAGCTGAACGAGCGTATTGCTAAGCTGCACCAGAAGGTAGCGCGGCAGCGGCAGCAGTGGCACTACGAAGTCGCTGGACGGTTGTTGGATAAAGCCGATGTTGTTTTTGTTGAAGACTTGCGCGTGTCGAATATGGCGCGTAAGAACAAGCCGAAGCAGGCTGAAGACGGTGCTTACTTACCGAATGGTCAAGCGGCTAAGTCTGGCCTAAACAAAAGTTTTGCCGATGCGGGGATAGCAGGGTTCTTGACCAACATCTTGCCTTACAAAGCTGCGAAAGCTGGTAAGCGAGTCGTGGAAGTTAGTCCTGCTGGTACCTCCCAGCATTGTGCGAGCTGTCTAAGCCGGGTGCCGAAGGGGTTATCTGACCGCTGGCATGATTGTCCGCACTGTGGTTTTTCATGCCAGCGTGACATCAACTCTGGCATCTTAATCAAGCAAGTGGGGTTGGGCATTGCCTCACTCAAAAACGCGAAGTCTCGGGCCAACCGAGATGGAGAAGCCCGCGCTCTATGCCTAGCATGAGCGTTGGGAGTATGTCACTCCAGGCAACGAGCGGATTGCATGGGTAAGTCCTTAAACCTCTGGCAGTTGGCGAGCTGCCAAGCTTTTTATTGTTCTTGGTCTCAACGTTTCAAATAGACTGAGACTGCTGTTACAGGTGATGTCTGCTTATGTTGGAAACAGGTCAGCTGCTACCACTTAGTTTTTTAGGGCGCGAGTTCACGGTCGTCGTCATTGACCCGAATGGACTCGGACCAGGAAAGCCCACGGTTGGGATTGGTTTGCGCGGGATGAGCAGGCACACCAATATGCCAGTAAGTACCTTGGTACGTAGGGTAATTGAGGTCGCAGCAGATGAGGAAGCTGAAGATACGCTGGAAGCTGGAAAGTATTTGAAGCTGCCCTCTGGCAAACTCTTTAAGATCACCCCAGTTGAGGCCAACGATGGGAATACCTACCAGGTGATTGAGGCAGCAGATTGGGTTGAGCTCTCTAAGGAATGGGCAAAGAAGCCAGGAAGACTCGGCACTGAAACCAAGAACGGTCTGATTGATTTTCTAGGTTGGTTTGCGGCTGAGGGATTCTATGCGGCGGCTTATACCGTGCTTAAGCGCACCTATACCTATGAGGATAGTCAGCGGATTCAGCAGTGGTTAGTGTCTAGGGAAGCAGGTAAGCCTGCTCGTAAGGACTGGGCCTGGGCGATCTCTGAGCAGGGCGGCAACAATCCATTCAAATATGGCAAGTGGACGAACTATGTCTACAAGGGTCTCTTTGGCATGGACGCGGCTGAGATGAAGAAGGCTTGGGAAGCGCCCATGAGTGGCTCCAAGCATATCGCTCGAAATTACATCCCTGAATCTATCGGTCTTGAAATGGTCGGGTTCTGCGAGAAGATGGTTGCGGTCATGGAGTTCGAGGACTTAGAGCGCGCTCATGATGAAGCAATCAGACTTACTCAGATCAAGTTTCAGCAAAAGCTCGATGCAAATAGACTACGCGGTTAGGAAAATTCTGAAGCAGAGCAAGGAAGCGATCGCAGCGACACAGAGGAAACTGCAGCCTTCTGTAGAAGGCGTGCTTTCTACAGAAGGAGCCACGCAGGGGAGACATCGCCATCTTACTATTCGTGTTACTTTTTCCAAGAACTCAGAAAAGTAACACGAATAGTAAAGGTATATTATATCATTATGTAATTATACAATTAGCTAATTCACCTTTTTAGCTGTGAGAGCACTCGCCGTAGTTTTCCCGCCTGCTTTCGCTGTTGCACTCGGCGCTGCGCCTCAGTCACCATCTCTGCTTTAAATCTAGCGTTCTGCTCTGCTTCAACAAAGCAGGCTTCCAAAAACGTTTCAACTGTGATGTCATTCTCTTGGCAGAAGCTTAGCAGAAGACTCTCTAGCTCTACTTCTAAACGAATGTTCCGTCGCTGTGAGACCTGTGGCAGAGTAGCGAGTTCTGCTTCAATAGCCGTCGCTCCTGCTGCTGCACTCTGAGTTGGTGCAATTTCAGCTGACTGATGGGCAGGCGATGGCGTAGGCGCTACCACGGGTGATCGCACTTCCGAGGAGGCTGCTGTAGCAGTTGGCAGTGGTTGAGTTGAGACAGGCAAAGAGGATTGAACTGGCTGTGTAAGGTCAGACGGTTTGATTAGGGAGGTGTCACGTTCTACGCTCGGCCTCGCAGTTTTGTTGCGGCGTTTAATCCGGCGAAGCATATCGTCGCTCATGCTACTGCTACTGCCTCCATTGATTCGATGCGCTCGACTAGTACGTCAAAGGGATAAGCTAGGTCAGGAACACCTAGCTCTGCTAGGGTAGTTTGTTGACTAATAGCCTTTTTGAATTGCTCCGATTCGCGGATGGAGGGGAGGACTAAGTCTTCGCCCACTTCTTCGCGCATTGCTTCGATAACCGAACGGCTCTCTTGTGTTTGGTTGGCTCCTACCCAACGATCTCGAAATGGAATGACACCCATTAGTTCGGCTTTGGCTGCATCTAGATCTTTGAGTTCATTGACGGCTTCTAGGGTACGAACGAGAGAACCAAAGCCCTTAACGGTCGCTTCGCACGGCACAACAATGCGATCTGCTGCGCCGATAATAGATTTACAAATTTGGCTTCTTTGAGGTGGCGAGTCAATTAGACAGATATCGAAGGTGCCTTGGCCAGGGGAGAGCCGTTTTCTAAGCACCATTGCGCCCATGCCGGTCGTACTCAGATACTCTTGGGCGTTGTCGAGGCCATCATCTGATGGGATAAGGTATAGGTTCTTAATTTTGGTTTCGTAGATAGCGTCCTCTAATTCGACACTCGCTTTCATGACTTCGAGTAGGGTTGGTTCGTTTTGGGCAACTTCGTGGCCTAGGAAGGTAGTAAGGTTACTCTGCGGGTCGCCGTCTATGACTAAGACGGTGTAGCCTGCTGCGGCTAGGTGCTTGCCAAGCAGGGTTGCTGTTGTCGTTTTACCTTGCCCGCCCGCTAAGGATAAACTTGCTAAGATTTTCATCACTCATTCCCCATACTTGTTTATGTTATCTCTTGATATCTCTATATCTACGCATAAACATACCATTAGTTAATTGTATAATTACACAACTAGCTCAAAGAGTAATGAACCTCTGATGTCATGAGTTATTGACTACCTTAGACATTGATAGAACGTCAATAGTACCCACGAAGCGGCATAGCATTCTATTGCAGGACTGAAAGTGAATTGTATGATCACACTCATATCGAAAAACCGTTATGAACAAAGAACCACAGCGATTATACAACCAGTAAATTATATAATCACAAGAGCGATATCTAGAGATATCGGTTGTATAATCAGTTTTTTATATAACTATGTAGAGGCGTTAAGACTAGTTGATGTGATTGTATAATCACATCATTACATCATCAACCTATTACATAAAGAGGTAATAATACAGGTATCTAATGACATATAAGCCTAGTGATACAACAATGTCACTACACACATGGTTAAATGTCTAATTACTCATCTTGCTTATGCTTTAGGCGACCTATGCAGCGGACGTAAGTTCAGTGTTAGCTAATCAGAAATAGCGATATGAGAGACGGGACGAGTAAGACTTCCTCCAAAGCTGCGATAGCAGCAGTTAGGGGCTCCTCGCGAAACCAGCGCAATACCGTCATAACTATGGCGAATCTAGTAGAATCAGACTAAAATCAGACTACGTTTCAATTGCCTTGCTATGCCGCGCCGGAAAAACCCTGAATGCATCCGTTGTGCTGCTCAATCAGTTGAAGTGGCTCAGCAGAAGCCGTGCTGGAAAGGGCAGACTTGCCGTTCTAAGCGCTCTTACTATGCAAACCACTCTGTAAACAAGGCTAAGAAGCGCAGCAAGCAGCGGCGGCAACGGGTACAAACCCTTGACATCCCCCTCTTTGGGCATGATCTACCGCCTGAAGTGTCCATGATTTTCTACAGAGACAGGGCTGATGGACCTATTCACGCTATCGAGTTCGTAGTCGTTGACGATGGGCAAACGCTTTCTCGGGTCAACCCTATTCATCTAAAAGGCGTGCCACAAACCAAGCTACGTAGTCATATTAAAAATGTGCTGGGCGTACTCAAAGCCCAGTTCGGACAAGACATCAGAATCAGCCAGTCCAGACAGCCCGCTTCGCTGTGCCCCCTTTGTCAGCAAAGTGGGGAAGAGACTGATGAATGAGGCGACTAAGCTATCGGCGCAGCAGTGGCAGCAGGCTCAAGCAGAAGCTAGTCGCTTTCGCGATGAGGTCACTCAAAGAGCACTAAAGTACGGCGAGCAGAATTTCTTCGTCACTCTATTTGCGATCGCTGCTGAACTCATCGTTCAAGATACAGACGATTTTTGTGATCGCGCTGAGGAAATATTTGAAGCGATAGAAGCTTTTGGTCAAGAGCCGGAACTCGACAGCGACTGGCTAGCTGAAGTCACCGGAGAGAAAGATACTTTCTATTTCTCTATAGATAGTCTGGTCACCGAAATAGATTCGTTGCCTAGAAGTGCGCGGCAGGATGAGCCGACTGCGCTCGACGAAGAAGAGGTTGTTCAAGCGGTGGAGGAGGCCATTCAGTCTGCTGAAGACGCGATCGCCGTTGCACACGCAGAAAATTCTCGTGACTGGATTGAGAGAATTGCTACTGTACTTTGTGAGCAGGCACAGAACGAAGCGATGACCTTTGGGCTACTGCTCGAAAGCACTCAGCTAGCCCCTATAGAACTTTGGCTTGGTCTTCTTCTTGGCCACGACCGCTGGCTCATGCAGCAAGAATGCTTCTATGGCGAAATCAGCGTATTCTACAGAAAAAATCAGCCTTGACGCATCACCACTCTGGGGTGGGTCTGAAGCCCCGGACTTTAGTCCGCTGTTGTTTCTAGTGGGATCTGGCCTGCTGCTCAATGTACTGCTTAACCACGTTTAGTGGCGCACCGCCAACAGAGGAAGCAAAGTAGGAAGGACTCCAAAGGGTGTTCGGCGCGGGCTTTGGATAACCTGCCTTGTTATATGCTCGGCTAGAAACACCCTTGAGATGCTTGGCTAACACAGAGACGCTGAGCTTAGGCGGGAACTCCAACAACACATGAACATGATCTGCTTCCCCATTAAATTCTAGAATCCTGAACTTCATCGCATCTGCAACAGAGCGCATGGCCAATTCTATACACTCAAGCCCTTCATCAGTGAACACTTTACTTCGGTACTTAGTGATGCAGATTAAATGTATTTTGAGGTCAGTAACACTATGCCGCTCTCGCCTAAATTCAGGGGGTGCCACTGCTTGCTATAGCCGCTATATTTATTGCAGGACAACTCTAACACAGCCGATGAAAGCTCGTTATACCTATCGCATCTATCCCAACCGCTTGCAGCAGAACAAACTTGCTCAGGTGTTTGGCTGTGTGCGTGTGGTGTATAACGATGCCTTAGCCACGGTGAAAGCTACGCCGAAAGGCGAGAAGTGGCCTAGCAACGCTGAGCTTCAGAAGCGGGTGATTACCCAGGCCAAGCAGACTAGCGCTAGGGAGTGGCTCTCTTCGGTCTCGGTTGTGCCTTTGCAGCAGTCGGTTCAAGACTTGGGCTTCGCCTTCAAGCACTGGTTCGCAGCGCTGAAAGGGAACGGACGGGAAAGGTTTCCTAGATTCAAAAAACGCTCGAATGCTCAGTCAGCCCGGTTTACCCAAAGAGGGTTTAGTCTCTCGAATGGGAAGCTGATACTGGCAAAAATGGGGGCATTCAAGGTGCGATGGTCGCGTGAGCTGCCGTCTGCGCCTAGCTCTGTAACCATAGTCAAAAACACGGCTGGTCAATACCATGCCAGCTTTGTTGTTGAAGTTGAACAGAAGAGCGTTGAACCCATGCGCCCGTCCATCGGGATTGATTTGGGCATTAAAGTGTTTGCATTCCCGAGTGTCGGCAAGCCCATCAAAGCGCCCGACTATAGTCAACTAGACAGAAAAGTTAGGCGCTTGCAAAAGCGCATGGCTCGTCAGCAAAAGGGTTCTAATCGTCGTGAGGCGACCCGACTGAAGCTTGCAAAACTACAGCTCAAGATTCGCAATATCCGTAAAAACTTTCTACATACCCAGTCTACGAAGCTAGTCCGTGAGAACCAAACGGTGAGCCTTGAAGACTTGAATGTGTCAGGCATGGTGAAGAATCGCAAGCTGAGCCGCGCTATCTCGCAGCAGGGCTGGCGTGAATTTCGCACGATGTTAGAGAGTAAAGCAGCTCAGTACGTCAACCGCACTGTCAATATCATTAGTCGGTGGGAACCGACCTCTCAGACCTGCTCTGGTTGCGGCTTTAGGTGGGGCAAGTTAGACCTTTCGGTCCGCTCTGTTCTTTGTATCAACTGCGGCGCTGAGCATGATAGAGACCAAAATGCCGCCGAGAATATAAACATAGTCGGGGCTGGATTAGCCCACGACTCTAAACGAACGCAGAGGGCACGTCAGACTAGCTTGCTAGCCGTGCCCGTTGAAGCGTTAAGCCACAAAGTAGAGCAGCAGCTTAGCCTGTTCGCCTAGCTTTAGAATCCTTGGACTTTTAGTCCGGGGAGCATGTCAAATTTCTAAAGGTTTCTTCTCTAGTCCGTTAGACTGTACGGATGCTATGAGCTTCTGCACTTCTTTCCAATGACGAACATCATCTACGCTGATTTCATCGGCACAAAGCGCCCTGTTTTCCTCTATATCGTATTCTGCTATCTCTTCTCCTGCTGCTGATTTAAGAGTCATTTTTTTCTGTCCTTCATCAAGGATAAACAGATGATTCTTAGTCCGAACCTGTTCTATTTTTCCTCTTGTTTCAACAACCGATGACTCCTGTTTTCGGGCTATAAGATAACCATTCACGACAGGCTCTTTTATAGACTCTGCCCATTCTATTCGGATGGCCTCGACTTCAGGCATAGTATATCTCTCGGCCCACTCTTGCCTGAATGCTTCAGAGGTGTTGTCGCGTATTACCGAAACGATCTCATCTTCCTCAAAGGGGTCCTTCAAATCAGTTGTCAAACCCATCCTACGGTATTCTCTGTACAGAGACGCGATCGCACTTTCACGAGCATCATATTTGTCTCCATACAAGGTATCTCTATGCTCTTTCCCAAACGTCTCTCCCCGGCTCCACCATGAGGTGTAGTGGGGATCATCCTGAGAGACTACAAAATCTCTGTACTGAATAGGAATACCGATAGGTGTGCAGGCAAACTCTTTATACACTCTGGTAAGGGATGCGATCGCGTCGTCTTTGGCCTCTTCATACGACCCATAGAAAGTGTACTCGTCTCCTATGTAAGCGTCATAAAAAAGGTCATCGCTCAACCATTGATAGCCATCTTCACTCGCATCTCGAATTTCAAAGTGTCTTCCTTCCGCTAGATTATCTCTAATGAGCTGATCAAGCTTTTGCTCTTGCCTGTCAAACTCAGATCTATTGGTATCAGTCTCCATAGCTTCCTCTGTATCAACAAGGATTGGTTGATCCTTCCTATCTTCGGCATAAATGCACATTGTGTTGCTGGCGAGAGCGATCTTATCGATTGGCGCTTCGATATCACTTGGTCTACCGCTCTTTAGCAAGTCGTTCTTCTGTGTGCTCGTCTTCAACTTGATCTGAGGCTGCAAGTCTTCTTTCTTGCAAGAGCCTTTCTCTTCCTTCTCAACTTGCTGCGGTGGCTTCCAGCCGCGCGACGTTGCTAACTCCCGAGCAGCTCGGTACACATCTTTTGTGTCGCATCCGCCGTAACAAGTAAATTGCCCAGTCGCTTCATTAACGCCTAAGCTATCGCCACTGTGTCCTTCGCCACCATGGTGCGGGCACTGTACCTTCAACCAACCATTCTGAGAATAGCGATCGCCGTCGAGATACTGCGAAAAGTTTCTGATATCCCAGGGATTGTCAGCCGCAGGCGTCGGTGCGATCGCCTGCCCGGTTACCTCCCTACCGGCAGCGCGGCTCTTCGCTTCCTTACCCCATCGTTCTTTGTCCCACTGAGGCAGCTTCGCCTCTATCAATTCAACAGAACACCGGGCAGCCTTGTCCAGATGTCGAAGCGCGACTGGGCTGAAGAGCAGCCGCTCATCGGAAGTACCCTTCTCGCCGACGCGCACATGGTCGAAGCCAGGTAAGCGCATTAGCCTTGAACTGTTGCGAATAGCTGCGTCGCCATCCATCATTTGAATAACACGCTCTTGCAGCTTTTTCCACTCGTTTAGCTCCGTAACTGGCAAGGACAAAGGACTGTAGCAATGAACCGATTTGTAAGTCTCGACCATTGCTCCTAGCGGTAGTCCTGAGGTCTGAGCTTGTTCAATCTGCTCAGCCTTATTCTTGTCGTCACATTCCCAGAACACAGAGCGAGCTTCTAAGATTTTGCTATCATGCTCACCGCCCGGATTCACGACAAAGTAGATTCCTCTGCCCTCTTGATTTAATTCCAAGAGCTTAGTTAGCCCCGCTTCGTAAACTGCTGGCTCCTTGTTCTTACGAATATGCACAAACTCCCAGCTCCCGACAGTAAGATAGCCGCGCCGAGTGTTCGGTATCAGTCGCTTCTTACCGTTCTCCTCAATCTCGAACTTGAGGTTTTGTTTTATGGCTAACTCATCTGATAGATTCTTCGGCAGCAGCGCCCGCACATAGAGGCGATCGCCTGGTTTGTATCCAAGTACCTCTGTGAAGTCGTTCAACTGTTGTTCGAGCGTGGCATCCAGGGGAGAGGACTTTAGTTTGATCGGAGCGCATGTTTGCAGATGCGGTGGTCTCGCTAGTATGGGCGGCGCGACAGAAGACCGTTGCTGTGGCTGTTTGGACTTTGATGGAACTGCAGTCCTTCTCTTCTCCTTTAGTCTTGGTTTGAGCTTTGGTGGATCTACTCTTCTTCGTCTAGGAGGCTGGGTTATCATCACTCTAATTCTTGTTCAAACAGACGCAAATGTGTTGACATCAGAGGCTTTGACAGCCATACCACCGAATAGAATAGCGAGAACCTGGACTCTATCGCGCTTTCCACTATTTGAGTAAAAACAGCAAGATTGACACCAATCATCTCATCGTTAGAAGTAGTACCCCATACGTATTCAATTGACAAAAGTTTATCGCGATCGCCATAGCAATCAATAGCCATACCACGATGAAGGACCACAAATATCCCTTCGTTAGACCCTGCGAAAGGTAGGCCCAACACAAACTCTGATCCATCAATCCCCCGCCCCCATCCAAAGAATCATTGCCAGCGCCGCCAATCAAGACATCGTCACCGCCGCGTCCTTTCAACTTATTTCTAGAGGCATTGCGGTAGAGGGTATCATCCCCTCTACCGCCTACGAATGGAAATTCTAGTGATGTACTTTGGTTCGTAGCGTGGATTACGGTCGAAGTCTGCAAGTCCATATTCTAGTCTGATAGAAGAAGGCATAGAATCAATTCAATACACTGAACTTTCACACAACAAACTAAAGCACTGTTGCTTCTTTCGCAAAAGTGATGTTTATGCACAAATTTTGCTGTTTATGTATACGTTATGTATAAGTTGTGTATACGCTCTGTGTAAATAATGGGTGATTCTGTATAGAAAAAAGGCTGTTTGTGTAGCTTCAGCCAAAATCTGTTCTATCTATGTATCAATAACTCGGAAGTATGAACATATAATCCTTTAGATTGTGACAGTTTTTATAATTCAAGAATTAACAAAAAGAAACATGAATGACTCACAACTCTAAAGAGAGAAAGCGGTGAAGTCTCTCCATAGATTGATACCGTTAGTGGTCTGACTGATCTTGTTCTTTGTAGGGCTGGGCTAGACCAGCGGCACCTGCGATCGCAGCACCAGCCAAGCCAAATCCAGCTGCAGAATCCTTTTGACCGTCTGAAAAAATAACAGCGATACCAAGCCCTCCGCCAATCAGCGCCAGTACGATAGGCGTTGATGCTTTGATCATTTCAACCTTTAGGAAATCGATCCTGTGGGTTGTTTGGTACTGAGCTTCAGACGCAGGAGCTGTTTTTTCATGAGTATCGGCAGTAAGCTCATTTATCTTTGGAGAATATGTCATGACTTAGTTTCTCGGTAGTGCATTTTAGTAAAGGACAGAGGAAAAAACAGGTTCTTCGCTTTCTGCCATCTTCTTTCTGACTGAACGGTTGTATTCATGAATGAACATCCATATTGCACCGATGTGATTCTCTAGCTTTT
>NZ_JADEXO010000156.1 GCF_015207105.1 cf. Phormidesmis sp. LEGE 11477 | reverse complement strand
AAAAGCTAGAGAATCACATCGGTGCAATATGGATGTTCATTCATGAATACAACCGTTCAGTCAGAAAGAAGATGGCAGAAAGCGAAGAACCTGTTTTTTCCTCTGTCCTTTACTAAAATGCACTACCTGTTTACCGATATTCTAGAAATAGGCGAACAGGCGACACTACGCCGGCAGGTGGTCGTCGTGGGCTCTGGAATTGCTGGCGCTGAAGTAGCGACGTATCTAGCGCGTCATGGTCTAGAGGTTGTACTGGTAGAAAGCGGTCGCGAGCAGTTTGATCCGGCCATCCAAGCCCTCAATGACGTTACATTCTTAGGCAAACGTCATCGTGAACTTAATCCAAATTCTTACTATCACCGATACCTACCACCGGCCCTGCGCGGCGTCAGCCGAGTACGTCAGTTTGGAGGAACCAGCAATATTTGGACAGGAAAGTGGAAATACTTTCAGCCTTCTGACTTTGAGAAAAGAGAATGGATACCAAACAGCGAGTGGCCGATTAAGTTTGGAGATCTTCTAGAGTACTATCGCTCTACCGCTAAAGATTATGGTTTTGGCGATTTAGAAGCAGAAGCGGTTCGCCTAGAAATCATGGCGCTTCGCTCGAAGGTAGAAGCCGCTGGGCTGAAGGTCAGCAGCTTCTATTGGGAGCAAACGCCAACTCGTACAGCCAAGCGATTTGGTGATGAGATGAGGCAATCCAAAAACCTACAGGTGCTGATGGGCGCAACGGCGACTGAACTATTATTGGATGAGTCTAGACAGCGTGTGAGCAAAGTTGTCTGCCGATCGCTAGAAGAAAAAGAGGTCACCGTCGAGGGCGAAGCCGTTGTGTTGGCCATGGGCGCGTTTGAGTCAGCTCGGTTGTTGTTAGCATCTGATCGACAGCTGACTTGCGGTATTGGTAATCAGCACGACCTGGTAGGACGGTTTTATATCGATCATCCTAAGAATCATACTGGCTCACTTCGACCCGGTGCGCTGACTAGAGAGTATGCTAAGGAACTACAGTTCGCACCTAAACCTCGCTTTTGCACGTGTTTTGCGTTAGACGATAAGACTCAACGAGAAGAAAAGCTGCTAGAGCATTCGCTGTATATTAAGCCGATCTATGAAACGCGCCTAGGCGCTCTACGTAGGATCTTGACCTTACGACCGACTTGCCAAGATAACAATGGCATAGTCGATCACTACCGCGTCAACTTTATCGTAGAGCAAGTTCCACATCGAGATAGCCGCATCATGCTAAGCAATGAGCGCGATGCGCTTGGAAAAAGGAAGCTAGCTGTCAACTGGTGTTTCACTGACCAAGACAGATACTCCATCGCAAAAACGCTACAGATTCTGACAGAACGAGTTGAAAAATCAGGTCTGGGTACCTTCGATTTTGGAGAGAATCCGCCGTCGCTAGAAGCAGCAACTGATGCGGCTCACCAAATGGGCACAACTCGAATGGCAAATCGACCAGAAGAGGGCGTTGTCGATACAGACTGCCGAGTGTTTGGGACTGATAACCTCTATATTTTAGGGTCGGCAGTGTTTCCAACTGGACCGTCGTATTCACCGACATTCACGATATTGGCACTCGCCCGTCGATTGGGTCAGCATCTGCGCCAGACGATTCCGCTTCAATCAGCAGCGAATATGGCTAAGCAATGAGCCTAGGAAGTAAGGCTTGTTGGCGGCAGCAGGTTTGCTTTCAGCTACGGATGTACTGTCTGTGCTCATACAGCGGGTCAGGCAACGGGTCAGGCAAAAGTAGCTGAAAGCTTTCGAGCACTAAGAGCTTCACTATATGCCCATGCTGCTGAGCGTATTGAGCAGGCGACCTAGCGTGTTAGTGACTTTTGGGTGGTCGGCTTCAAACTGTTCGATCAGGGCTGGCAACTGCTGTAAGGTAGCCTTTCTGCGGCTCTCGTCGTCAGGCGATTGGACTTGCCTCTCGACATCAGTTATCAGTGCTAGCAGCTTATCTTTGGCAGCTAGATCGGTGGTTGCAATTTGGTCTAGCTCGGCTCGAAGCGCTTCTATAGACTGATTGATGTCTGATTTGCTCATTTCTTTGTTCCTCTAGAACCACAGCACTCCATAAGCAACAGCACTTGATTAGCAGCTGTTTTGGCTTGCAACTATTGTACGACTAGGCAATAGACATAAGCCGTTATTTTTCCAAGGTGTTTCTATGGCGCTTCTTTCATGGCGCTTTAGAGGTACTTCAGCGGTGCTCCTCTATTTTTTCGTAGTCTCCGATACAAATACCAGATAATTACTATTGATAAATTAAATATTGAGCAAACAGTTTTGATGGTTTTTACTATGCCTGTAAATGTTGCCGTATGATACTGACTCTTGCCTGATTCACTTCGCGCTAGGGGATGGTTCGCATCATGCTGTGCCCTGCATCGTGGCCTGTAGGTTGCGGCCTATAGACGGCCAAGTGGATTTGTCGCAGTTGTCTCTTTAATAAATAGCGAGGATACCTCTATGCTGGAAGTGCAACCACTTTTAGCTCACAAGCCTATGACAGTGTCTACCCAGTACCCAGTGATGATCATTGGTGGGGCAGAAGACAAGACAAACGGGTGCATTATACTGAACGCATTTGTTAAGAGTGCAGGTGGCAACAATGCGACTATCGGCATCATTCCGTCTGCCTCTAGAGAGCCTGCTATTGTCGGCGATAGGTACTACCAGCTATTTACAGCAATGGGCGCTCTGCGGGTGCAGGTTCTTGATATTCGCTACCGCAGTGAGTGCGAAGAAGAGCGCTGGCTAGAGGTCTTAAATGACTGTAGCGGGGTTTTTATTACCGGTGGGGATCAGCTACGGCTGCGTGATCTGATCGGTGACACTCGCTTTTTACAGCGGCTCAAAGAGAAGCTGACTAAATCTGAACTGGTGCTCGCTGGTACGAGTGCGGGCGCAGCCGTGATGGGTAAGCAGATGATTGCAGGCGGTAGTAGCGGCGAATCTCCTAATCAAAGCCTGGTAGATCTGACCAGTGGCCTGGGCTTTGTTCCTGAGCTACTAGTCGATCAGCACTTTCACAATCGCAATCGGATGGCGCGGCTGTTGAGCGCGATCGCAGCGCATCCCAACCGACTAGGCGTTGGTATCGATGAAGACACCTGCATAGCCATTGCTAACGACGGCGTCTTTCAGGTGCTTGGCAAAGGCACCATCACCGTCATTGACCCTGGCAATCTAACTCACACTAGCTACCCTGAAAGCCTAGAAACCTCGCCGCTGAGCTTGCATAATCTTAAGGTTCATGTGCTCAACCAAGGCGATCGCTACGACTACAAAGCCCGCGCGCTCATGCAGATGCAAAGCTAGGCTACAGATCCAAAGCTAGGCAATAAATCAGCGTCAATCGATGCTTGAGAAATGGCCAAGACTAGCCAAATAGCTCCGAATGTTTAATAACTCCAAATGTTTAATAACCGTATATGTTGTGATAACGAGACCTGATGACTTTCTAGAATCTAGCTGCGCCTGTACATAGAACTTGTGTATAGGAATTGACATAAAGATAGTTAGAAGCGGCTTAGAAAAAAGAGATATCTATAGAATGTTAGAAGTCGAAAAAGAACGTCGAACCCCTGTGCCTACGCCTCAGGTTGGAGGAAATAGCATATCCGTTGTTATTTCAATACTGAGCAGCAGTAGGTTTATAAGAGACCTTAGTCAACGCTAAATACACTGCTGATTTTCCTGCTAGAGAAAGAATTTTTACTTTAAAAGTCCTTTGTATCGGAAGTCAGACAGCGTATAAGATGAGTTTGAATTTAGCTAAGTTTTATTTAGTTTTCCTAAGAGTGTTAAGCCTCAGTTCTTGCCTACTCGGTTGCCCACACCAAACATTATGAAAGTTCTCAAAACTCAGACGCTGCGCGGACCAAACTATTGGAGTATTCGATACGGGAAGCTGATCGTCATTCGCCTCGATCTAGAAGATCTGGCCGAGCGACCTTCTGATACGATTGACGGCTTTTACGAGGGTTTGGTCGCAGCGCTACCTAGCCTGGTAGAGCATTTTTGTTCTCCGGGCGTGCGGGGTGGATTTCTTAGGCGCTTGCAGACTGGCACGATGATGGGTCATATCGTGGAGCATGTTGCTTTAGAGCTACAAACGCTAGCGGGTATGCACGTCGGTTTTGGACGCACCCGAGAAACAGCCGATCCCGGTGTGTACCAAGTTGTCTTTCAATACGAGAACGAGGCCGCAGGGCGCTACGCGGCTAGAGCCGCACTTAGACTGTGTGAGAGCATCATAGAAACTGGCGGCTATCCAGACTCTGAAATTCAAAAAGATCTCTATGATTTAAGAGAATTACGCGCGGCGGCGGCGCTAGGACCCAGTACTGAAGCCCTGGTACGCGCCGCTGAGGCCCGCAACGTTCCTTGGCTGGAGCTAGACGTTCGCAATCTGTTGCAATTTGGCTATGGTGTCTATCAAAAGCGGGTACAGGCATCATTAACTTCCCACAGCAATATCTTGAGCGTGGAGCTAGCCTGTGACAAAGAAGCGACAAAGCGGATATTAGGAAATGCGGGTGTCCCGGTACCCAAAGGAACGGTGGTCTACTCTCTGCGTGAACTGGAAGACTCGCTTGAGTATCTGGGTGGCTATCCGATCGTTGTCAAGCCGCTAGATGGCAACCACGGCAGAGGCATCACGCTAAACATTAGCAGTTGGGAACAGGCAGAAGCTGCCTACGATCTAGCGCGTCAGGTGTCTGATGGTGTGATTGTGGAGCATCACTATCAGGGCCGGGACCATCGCATTCTGGTGGTCGATAATAAGATGGTGGCCGTGGCTGAGCGGGTACCGGCTCACGTTATTGGCAACGGCATTGACACGATAGAGACGTTAGTCGATCGCGAAAACCGGGATCCGCGTCGAGGCGAAGGCCACGATAATCTCCTGACTCAAATTAGGCTAGATCGAATGAGCGATCAGCTGATGGACTCTCAAGGCTACACCCTAAACACGGTGCTTGAATCGGGTGAGATTTGCTATCTAAGGGCAACTGCGAACTTGAGCACAGGTGGCATCGCCATCGATCGAACTGACGAAATTCATCCCGGAACAGTCTGGATTGCTGAGCGCACGGCCCGGATACTGGGTCTAGATGTGGCTGGCATTGATGTCGTTACCACCGACATTTCTAAGACGCTGGCGGTGGCGGATGGAGTTATTGTCGAGGTCAACGCTGCGCCTGGCCTGCGGATGCATGTCTCGCCTAGCCAAGGGCTAGCTCGCAATGTGGGCGCTCCCATTCTAGATATGCTGATGCCGCCTGGTCAGCCTACGCGCATTCCGATTGTGGCGATTACTGGAACGAACGGGAAGACAACAACCACTCGGCTGACGGCGCATATCTTCCGCCAAGCCTATGGCACGGTCGGCTATACGACGACTGACGGCATTTATATCGGCAATCATCTGGTTGAAAAAGGGGATACGACTGGCCCCCAGAGTGCGCGGATGATCTTGGAAGATCCAACGGTCGAAATGGCAGTATTGGAGACTGCTAGGGGCGGACTGCTCCGCTCTGGGCTTGCCTTTGATCGGTGTGATGTTGGCATCGTGCTGAACGTAGCCGCAGATCACCTAGGGATTGGTGATATTGATACGATCGATCAGCTAGCAAAGCTGAAGGCGGTTGTGGCTGAGTCGGTAGCGGGCGATGGCTACGTGGTGCTGAACGCGGATGATCAGCGCGTGGCGGCGATGGCAGAGCGGGTAAAGGCAAAAGTAGCCTACTTCTCATTGGATTCAAAGAACCCTTTGGTGCGATCGCATCTGGCTAAAGGTGGGATTGCGGCTGTCTACGAAGAAGGCTATCTCTCGATCATTCAGCAGGACTGGCTGCACCGCGTCACCAAAGCCGAGCTGGTGCCGTTAACCATGGGCGGGCGCGCTGATTTCATGATTGCAAACGCGCTAGCAGCTAGCTTGGCCGGTTTTGTACAGGGCATCAAGATCGAACAGATTCGAGCGGCTTTGCATAGTTTTCAGCCGTCAGCCAGTCAGATTCCAGGACGGATGAACCTGTTCGATATGGGCAGGTACCACGCGCTAGTAGACTATGCTCACAACCCGGCTGGCTATGCGGCGATTGGCAGCTTTGTGAAGAACTGGCCAGGATCTGCGATTGGGGTTGTCGGTGCGCCAGGCGATCGCCGAGACGAAGATTTCGTTGAGCTAGGACGGCTATCGGTCGATATTTTTGATCGAGTCATTATTAAAGAAGACGCTGATAGGCGCGGGCGATCGCCTGGCGCGGTCGCGGCTCTAATTGAGCGAGGCATGCTTCAGGTAGATGAAAGCCAGCGTGCTGACTTTTCCTATCACATTGAGCTAGATGAGACTAAAGCCATTGACCATGCGCTAAACAACGCTCCTGATAATGGCTTGGTGGTGATTTTGCCAGAGAGTGTCAGCAAAGCGATCTCTTTGATCTCGGCAAAAGGCCCTGTCTCTGAAGGATTCACCCCTGGAAGTTCCCCTCAGTCTGCGGCGTCAGGTACTGCGGATTTGGAGACTGCGGATACCGAGCTCACAGAAGATCTCAGCCATGCTCCAAAAAAAGAGCTGCAGCTATTTAACGGGGCGACCGCATCTTCTATTCTGTAGCCTCTTTAGCTATAGCTTGTCATCTATAGCTTGTAATCTAGGTGCAGAGCTGCCATAGCTAGCAAGCTACGATTTAGAAGGCTAATTATTTACTTCGGGGCTTAGGATGCTAGGCCCCTTGTATTTTTTTGGGTATTTTTTGGGTTTGAGTTTGGGTTAATTGAATGTTCTTGGGTTAGCGTTCTAAAGTTAGCGCTCTAAAGTTAGTTAGGAGCTGTAGGAGAGTTTCGATGGTTATTAATGCATCTCGCGTGACGACAAAGCCTTCGACCCAGGTCGATTATGAAGGGAAAACTCAGGCGATCGCCCGGCAGCTATTGGCTGATAGCCGGGGGAAAGGGTCACTTTTCTCGTCTGTAGTCTCTAAGATGCGAGACCAGCTTCGATGGGACGATAAGCTGCTAGCTTGGACGATGGAGAACCCTGGTCTGCGAGTGCAGATGTTTCGCCTGATCGATTGCTTGCCAGCGCTGACCACGAAAGCAGAGATCGCTAGCCACTTTCAAGAATATTTAGGCGATGCCAGCGTAGAGCTACCCCAGGCGCTAAAGAGCTTGCTCAACTTCGCCGATCCGAACTCTATGCCGGCTCAAGTGGCCGCTACGACCCTATCTGGGGCAGTAGAGACGCTGGCTCGCAAGTACATTGCTGGGGAAAATATCAAGCAGGCGCTCAAAAGCATTGAACAACTGCGAAAGCAGTCAATGTCGTTCACGATGGATCTGCTGGGTGAAGCAGTTGTCACCGAGAAAGAAGCCGAAGCCTATCTGGATCGCTATCTAGAGCTAATGGCGCAGCTAACGGAAGCCGCGAAGGATTGGAAACCCGTCGCGAAGCTAGATACCGCCGAAGGCAAACCTTTGGCGAAGGTGCAGGTTTCCGTTAAGCTAACCGCCTTTTATTCTCAGTTTGACCCATTAGATGTTGAGGGCTCCGAAACCAAAGTCGGTGAACATATTCGGACGCTGCTACGAAGAGCCAAAGAGCTAGGCGTGGCGGTTCACTTTGATATGGAGCAATATCGCTACAAAGACGCGACGCTGATGGCTCTAAAGAAGCTGCTGCTGGAAGAAGAGTTCCGCTCGCGCTCTGATATTGGCATGACATTGCAGGCATACCTGCGCGACAGCTACTCTGATCTTGAAGATTTGATTGAGTGGGCGAAAAAGAGAGGCACGCCCATCACACTGCGACTGATCAAAGGTGCCTATTGGGATCAAGAGACAATCACGGCTAGACAGAACTATTGGCCGACCCCAGTCTATAACCACAAGTCTTCAACCGACGCCAATTTTGAACGGATGACTCGGCTGCTGCTAGAAAACCACGAGCATCTATATGCGGCCATTGGTAGCCATAATGTGCGATCGCAAGCCTTAGCCCTAGCCATCACCCAGACGCTGGATATTCCAACTCGCAACGTCGAGTTTCAGGTGCTGTACGGGATGGCCGATAGTCTGGCGAACGCGCTGGTAAAGCAAGGGTATCGAGTCCGCGTCTACTGCCCATATGGCGAGCTGATTCCAGGCATGGCCTATCTGATTCGACGCCTGCTAGAAAACACCGCCAACAGTTCATTTTTGAAACAGAACCTAGAAGAGCGTCCAGCCGAAGAGCTGCTGGCCATTCCCCAATGGGGGCCAGGCGACGGCGACGATGTTGAACCTGGAAGCACCCTAACGCCGATCGCGCTGCCGGATTCTTCGGTCACTCGAATCAATCCTTTTGCCGATACTGACTACGCGGTCGCTCAGAAGCGCAGCGATGCCGATGCGGCGCTAGAGGCTGTGCAAAAGCAAGTTGGTAAAACCTATAGACCGCTGATTGACGGCGAGTATGTGCAGACCGCTGAAACGGTGCAGTCGGTGAATCCGTCTCGTCCGGCGCAGCTAGTCGGCACCGTCGGCCAAATCAATATTGAACAGGCGGATAGTGCGATCGCAGCCGCCAAAGCCGCTTTCGACGCTTGGAAACGCACCCCTGTAAAAGAGCGAGCAGCCATCATCAACAGAGCCGCCGAGCTGCTAGAAGAACGCCGCCACGAGCTCAATGCCTGGATGGTACTAGAAGGCGGCAAACCTTTACAGCAGGCAGATGCGGAAGTCTCGGAGGCAGCGGATTTCTGTCGGTATTACGCCGCCGAGATGGAACGGTTAGATCAAGAGATTGTCTACGATGTAGCTGGAGAGCGCGATCGCTATTTCTATCAGCCCAAAGGCATTGTGCTAGTGATCTCTCCTTGGAACTTCCCACTAGCAATCCCAACGGGCATGACCGTCGCCGCACTAGTCACTGGCAACTGCGCTTTGCTTAAGCCAGCGGCAGTCACCTCTGTAATCGCAGCTAAGCTAACCGAGATTTTCGTCGATGCCGGTATTCCCAAGGGCGTCTTCCAATACGTACCTGGCCGGGGCTCAACGGTAGGCTCACACATGGTGAAGCACCCGGATGTGAATATGATCATCTTCACAGGTTCGCAAGCAGTCGGCTGTCAGATCTATGCAGATGCGGCCATCTTGCAGCCTGGGCAAAAGCATCTGAAACGAGTCGTCGCCGAGATGGGTGGAAAGAACGCCATCATTGTGGACGAAAGCGCCGATTTAGATCAGGCTGTTCAGGGCGTAGTCTATTCAGCCTTTGGCTATAGCGGACAAAAGTGTTCTGCTTGTTCTCGGGTGATTGTTGTTGCTTCTATTTACGAGACTTTTGTAGCGAGGCTAGTCGAAGCCACAAAGTCTTTGAATGTAGGAGATGCGATTGAGTCTAGCACTAAGGTGGGGCCGGTGATTGATGCTACCGCACAGCAAAATATCCGAGACTACATCGAGCAAGGCAAAGCTGAAGCCACGCTGGCGCTAGAACTGCCTTCGCCTGAGCCTGGATACTTTGTTGGACCTGTGATCTTTACCGACGTTGATCCTCAATCAACCATCGCCCAAGAAGAGATCTTTGGACCAGTGCTAGCGGTGATCAAGGCAGAGAATTTTGATCAGGGGCTGGCGATCGCCAACGGCACTAACTATGCCCTCACAGGCGGACTCTACTCTCGAACCCCTTCTCACATCGATCGGGCCTACGCAGACTTTGAAGTCGGCAACCTATACATCAACCGCACCATCACTGGCGCTATCGTTGCCCGTCAACCCTTTGGCGGCTTTAAGCTCTCCGGCGTCGGCTCCAAAGCAGGTGGCCCCGACTATTTACTACAGTTTCTTGATCCTCGCACCGTGACCGAGAACGTACAGCGTCAGGGCTTTGCACCTATCGAGGGCGTGGACTAGAAACGGCTGCGCTACACTTAGCTTGAACTTCTAATCAAGCATCTATGACTCGCTGGTTTAATACCGCAGGCCCCTGCCAGGCGGATATTCACTATATGCTACCAGCGCTAGAGCGGCTCCCTTCTGTAGAGCGGTTGATTTTGCAGCGAGGATATTTTGTTATTCACGCACCGAGGCAAACGGGTAAAACTACGGCGATGCTAGCCTTAGCACAGCAACTGACTGAGCAAGGAAAGTATGCCGCAGTCACGGTTTCGGCTGAGACTGGCGCGCCTTTTGCCAACAATGTAGGAGAGGCGGAGAATGCAATACTAGAATATTGGCGATGGATTTTTCAGGCGACGCTGCCCGAAGATTTGCGTCCGCCTGAAGAAACACAAGCGCCGCCTGGTAGACGAATAGTCTCTTTTCTGCAATCTTGGGCAGCAAAATGTCCCCTTCCTATTGTCTTATTTATTGATGAAATCGACGCGCTAGAAGACGATGTTTTGATCTCTGTGCTAAGACAACTGCGAGCTGGATACCCTCGGCGTCCGCGAAATTTTCCTCAATCGCTTGCGCTGATCGGGCTGAGAGATGTCAGAGATTACAAAGTAGCTTCTGGTAGCAGTCCGAGACTAGGCACCGCTAGTCTTTTTAATATCAAAATAGAATCTCTAACGCTACGAAACTTCACTCATTCCGAGGTAAAAAGCTTATATAAGCAACACACCGTCGATACAGGGCAAGTCTTTACAGATGAAGCCGTCCAGCTAGCGTACGATCTAACACAGGGACAGCCATGGTTGGTCAATGCATTGGCACGTCAGATGGTAGAGGAATTAGCACCAGATCCCTCTGCTGAATTGACTGTGGAGCACGTGAAGCAAGCAAAGGAGATTTTGATTCTTCGTCAAGATACTCACCTCGATAGCCTAGCGGAACGATTGCGAGAACCTAGAGTTCGGGCAATTATCGAACCGATGCTAGCTGGTCAAGAATTAGGAAATGTATCTAATGAAGATATTCAATTTCTAATAGATCTAGGCTTGTGTGTCATGAGTCCTGCTCAAGGATTGACGATTGCTAATCCTATCTATCGCGAGGTGCTGCCACGAGTGCTGGCTTTTACACCCATGGCCGCTTTGCCGCAGATTACGCCGACTTGGCTGAACGCTGACGGTAAGCTGTCGCTAGATAATTTGCTGCAATCTTTCCTCAGCTTTTAGAAGCAGCACGGAGAGCCACTGCTAAAAAGCGCACCGTATCACGAGATTGCGCCGCATCTGGTGATGATGGCATTTTTACATCGGGTGGTTAATGGTGGGGGGTCGCTAGAGCGTGAGTATGCCCTGGGCACAGGCCGCATGGATTTGTGCTTGCGCTATGGCCCGACTGTACTGGGTATTGAAATCAAGGTTTGGCGAGAGGGTCGGACAGACCCAGCAAAAGCTGGACTAGCACAGTTAGTTGACGCTCTCCCCCTAACCCTATGGGTATAGTCGGAGATTCTTGCTTCAAAGACTCTTAACTAGATACCTAAGCAAGCTTAAGTACCCCCGTCAGCCCGTCTCGACAAGCATTTTAATTAACGTCC
>NZ_JADEXO010000155.1 GCF_015207105.1 cf. Phormidesmis sp. LEGE 11477 | reverse complement strand
CTATCTAGAAGCGCTAGGTACTTACCGCTAGCAAAGCTGAAGGCAGTCGCTAGTGCCTGACCTCTACCCTGATGCTTCGCTTTGATAAAGCGGATGCGATTATCTCTTTGGGCGTAGGTTTGGGCAACTTCGACAGAGCGGTCCTGTGACCCGTCGTCTAAGATGATTAGCTCAAAGTTTTGTTCGCGTTGGGCTAAGGCACTTTCTATGGATTGAGCTAGGTAGTCTTCTCTGTTGTGAACCGTAGTTATCAAAGAAGCGAGAGGACGCATACAGATTACGCAGAGTGGCAGTCCGGATCTAGGGGCAGCGTGCCCAGCTCCATTCATTTTGTCGACTATTGAGGCTAAGGACAACGAATTCTTTATCCCCGTACGCGATCGCAGTCATCTACAACCTCGATCGCCGCTCACGCCGCAATGTATAGCGCTCCTGCCCCACCTGTACCACCGCTAGCTTCTCCGTCCGCGTTAGCCGGTACGCAGCAGATCGTGACTGAGTATCAGATAGCGCTGCATAACATAGATATGAGTATGGTTAGATACTCCAGCTCCTAGCTTCTTTGGTGGGGTAGAGCGTTGTTAGTCGTACACTTACAGCGAGTTTTGCACAACTGCTTCTCCGCGTAAGATCGCTGCCTCGTACTGCGCCTTAAACTCACCGCCGAAGCCGTCTGCTTCAATATGACGAACCAACGACTGAATAATCGGTAGAGCAATGCCGATGCCAAACAGCGCATTAAACCCAGCCACTACCGCAGGCGCTGACAGGACCACAACGACTTCAGGAAACAGCGCCATCACTGCGACAAAGATAACGAAGAAGATAGGGGTGGCGATGCCTGCGCTGATAGCCGCTTCTGAGATCTTGCCTTTGAACTCTGCTTGAGTGATCTCGCCTCGATGTAGATCTAAGGTGTAAGCCAGCGTGGTAACGAGTGCCTGCGTCAGCACAGCCGTGCCGGTGGCCGTGATTCCCAGTTTAGCGATAGTAGCTGAGTTCTTCAGAACAGAATCTACCGCGTTGTAGAAGCGAACATACTGCTGCTCGCCTGCGGTCATCGTCCTGGCACCCCGACGAATATTGTCAGTGCCCACCTCCCACACGGTGTTCTGTGCGCTGTTGCTGCCGCCTTTAGAATGAGGATAGATATGGCTACCGTGCTTGTTTGATAGGAAGACGCGGATATCCCATTCGCTCACGCCTAGCTTAGAAGTGCCTGGAATCTTATCAAACAGCCCCATGATGTCAGCCTCTGTGCGAGGCGCATCGCCTAGTCTAGTCCCGGCTGTTTGGAGCCGACGCGCTAACTTCGGCATCTCTTCAGCAAGTGCCTGAGCTGTGCGCGGTAGGTCTTTCAAGGCATTGGCTGTGACCATACCAGCGGTGCCAAACGAGACGATTTCGCTCTGCCAGTCTGAGATGGCTGCTTCTACTGCGGTTGATAGCTGCTGCTGAGTATCCTCTACTGAGCGTTGGGCAGACTCAACCGCAGCTTTTAGTTTCATAGCGCCTGCTGCGGTCGCCTGATCAACCTGTTGCTGGGCCGCGATCGCTAGCCTTTCAGCTTCGCCTAGTAGATCCATTTGTGTTTTTGAGACTATAGGTAATGACAGTCCTTGACGCTCTCCCCCTAAACCTGCGGCTATAGACAGAGATTCTTGTTTCACAGACTCTTAACTAGGCAGCGACGTTAACCGCTGCCCCCGTCAGACCATCTCTACAAGCATTTTCTAAAACCGTGCGCCCCACGGCTCTATTCTTAATCACAATGGCGCTAGCAATATCGCGGGGCATAGAACAGCCGCATTCACAATGATGCCAGCGAACTGAAATATCTTTCTTCGCTACCCTGCCGCAATCTGGGCATTCCTGGCTTGTGCCCGCAGCTGGTTCATACATCAGGCCGACGCCACGCTTAAAGCAGACCCACGGTAAGATTCCATTTAGGAATTGCCCGTGCCCCGCATCTAGCATGTGCTTACCCAAGAACCCACGACTTAAGCCGACTAGGTTTAGCTTTTCGACTGCCACTACATCAGCAGCATCACAAAGTTTGTGTGCCACCTTGTAATGGAAGTCCTTGCGGGTATTGGCAATGCGTTCATGCAGCCTAGCTATCTTCCGCTGTTGCTTCTGCCAGTTAGCAGAACCTAACTGCTTACCTTTGAGCCTACGTTGCAGCAATCTCAGCTTGCGTTGGCTCACAAAGAACTTAGGCCGTTCTAACTGAAGCCCAAAGGAATCACCAAACAGCGATCGCGCTGGTGCGTGCCCGGCACCGCGACTGTGCTACTAGAGAGCGTGCTGTAGCGCTGTGGCCTATCGAAGACGCTCCACTCGCCAGGACCAGCGTATTGAATCGGTTTCTCTACGGTGCGCGAAATCGCACTGACCGCTTTCGACAGCCCCTCGACTAGCGGCTCTGGATAGTGCTGCCACTTACGCGGCGACTTCAGTTCGTTGATCAAAAAGAAGCCATCTGCTGGGTTCTTCAGTCCACCAATGGCTTGTTCCTACTGCGCTCTTAGTCCACTCAGCGCCGGTCTAAAGGCCATATCGTTTTGGGTCTTGCCCTTGCGTGTTGCCCGCTGACCCTGTTGAATCGGCAAAGCGGCATCTACAAACGGCCAGTAGTAAGCAACCCAAAACTTCGCTAGCAGCTTCAGCGGTATCGCCACCGGCAGATGGAAGGTTCTTAGGTCCAGGTAGGTGAGCACCATGTCGTTGATCGCTCGCAGCAGCGCTATCTTGTAGCTCGTTGTCTTCGAGTCGTGCTTGAGAATCGTACTTATAACTTTGTCTTGCGCGATCCGGGGCATAGCTGCTGCGTATGGGCTGTTATCGGTTTGCTGCCTGCTTCACAGCAGCAGAAAGTTCCCGCTTTCCTTCAGCTCCTGCACAATCCGCGTCTGGCCGCTGGCCAACAGATGCAGCTCGTCCTGCGCTCTGGTCATCGCGACATACAGCTGTCTGCGATCGCCCTCTGCCTTAGCCGCGTCTTTGTCGTGACAGCCCCAGAACTGCTCAACCCACAGTAGCAGCACTACCTTGAACTCTAGTCCTAGCGACGAGAGGGCGGTAACAACGCGCACCCCTGGCCGCTGACTGTCGTAGGTGCGCTTGGCAGTTGCATCAGCGGTAATCCAGTAGGGTTGCATTCGTTGTTCTTCCATCTGTTCTAGCAACAGCTGAAACCCAGCAGCTTCCTGCTGACTCTTATACTTGTAGACAATAGCGATGTCCGACAGGCTATAGCCACGGGTACAGAGCGCCTGTAATTGGGCCAGTGCCTGCTCGGTCGCAGCCCACTTCGAGCGAGCGATGCGTAGCGTCGGCATCGGTCCGTGCCGTAGAGCTGCGCTAGGCTCTACCGCGAGAAAAGCGCTGTCTGCTTTGGCCTTAGAAGGCGTCAGTACATCCCAGGCTGCCGATAGAATCTCCTGCGTATTGCGATAGTTTTGAGCAAGCTTTTTGGACCGTCCCTGCGCTTTCACGCCGACAGACTTCCAGGAGAACTCTCTGCGCTTGTAGAGCCCCTGGTTGCGATCGCTCACAATCAACAGATCGCCTTCTTCAGCGTCTTTGAGCGCCGATACGCAGCAGGGGAACCAGTTCTTATCAAACGTGTGGGCTTCATCGACGAGCACCGCGTCCCACCGCTGTTCGTCTGGCAGTTTCTGAAGCGCGATCAGCACCTTCTCTCCCAGGCGCTGGTTGTAAGCCTCCTCTGTCTTGAATGACTTGGGACTGGGCAAGCGTTTGAGGAGTGACTTAGCCCAGCTGTGGAAGTTGATTACTTCAATAGCGTCTTGGTACTGCGGGTTGCGCGAATCGTTATGGAGGACAGAGCGCAGATGAGAGGCCAGGGTGATGTTGAAGCACAAAATTAGGATGCGCTGCTGTTCTAGGTTGTTGGCTAAGGCTTTTGCCCGCGCCATCAGGATGAGCGTTTTGCCAGAGCCTGCCACCCCTGAGATGACCCGGTGCCCAGAGCGCATTGTGCGAGCCAGCCTTTCCTGCTCTAGGTCTAGGCTTAGCAGCCGAGTGGCATGAGCAGGCACAGGTTCTGTGGCTTCAGGCGGCAGGCTGCTGGCGATCGCAGGGACTTCTCGCACCACGGTAACCGGATGCAACAGACCTTTAATGGTGCTGATCTGATCGGCTATGAGCGCTGGAAAGGTGAAGTCTGCTTTGAACATACTCTTCAACCGGGCAATCAGCTCGTTGGTAGGCAGAGCTGGCCAGCTCAGTAGCTCATCGCGGTAGGCGACGGCTGGCTGTTCTAGGACTGGGTATAGCGCATGTTCTTGAGACTGAGCAACGGTGATGTTGCTCATGAGCGCGCCAACGCCAATCGGGAAGGCCAGTTTGCCTTGGTAGTTACCTGCCTGCTGACACAGCAGTGGAAAGTTCTTCATCTTGTCGGCGACAGAGCCAAAGTAGCTGTGACCTTGTTTAAGCGGATTAGCGCAGCTTTCTATCTTCGTTCTGCCGCTGTTTTGGCGTCTAATTTGAAAGAAATCATGGCTGGCTAGTTCGATGTTCCCGGCATACCAGCCCTTAACTTCTAGGATTAGCAGTCCGAACGCAGGTCCAAGCACGATGAAGTCTGGCAGTAAGCGTTCGATGGTGGGCTCGTACCAGACTAGATATTCTTCAGGTAGACGAGCGAGGGCATCGAACAGCAGCTTTTCACCCTGACTTGCCTTACTGGGTATGGCTTCTGGAATCATTTGGGCCATACGATAGGCAAGAACGCGATCACCCTATTGTGCCCGTCTTTTCTTAGCGCAAGGAGCTACTCACCACTATCTTCGCGAGCTGCAAATCTTACCTGTACGTCTGATAAGTCCTGTCCGCTACGACGGCCAGACAGCTTGCCTTCAGTAGCACGATGATGCTTAGCGCATAGCCAAACTCCGTTCCAGGCGCGATCGCTTCCTCCTCTTGCATAAGGAATGATGTGCGCTGCTTCGACGGCGGAGTTATCACAGTCTGATTTCGGAACTCCAGCAATTCGTTCGTACTCACAGTCACATAGTCCTGGCCTGGAGAGCATCGCCCGTCGAAGCGAGGCATCGCGCTTTCTAGGTGGCTCCCAAGGGTAAAGACAAGAGAACAGATGCCAAGCTGCGTCAATCACCTCTGCTGCCTGTTCTGCTGCTAGCCTGTCGGTGACAGCAAACTCTATCCGGTCAAAGTCAGCTAAGAAAAGACAAAAGTCACTTCCCCGAACAGCCTCACCAGTACCTGCTTTTCCCGCGCTGGGCAGGTCAGGAAACAAGTCCTTGACAATACCGCTTAGGTCTTTCTCAATCTCATCTTTAAAATCTTTCCACTGTGTTGACTCAATTACCCTAACGGTATCTGCCCACCGCTTAGCCCCAGTCTGGCGGCTTACCTTTCGAGAAGAGAAATGCAGATAGTGGTAATTTCTCAAGTGAAGGCTCCCTTCTGCCGCGCTGATGATGGCTTCAGGGCGCTGCTTAAGATTAGTTTTGAGCAACTTCGCAGGGGTACGAGAATGAACGTTGTAGAAACATATTTCCCTGTTGCGGATTTGAATGCCAGATCGATATCCTCTGCTACTGCTGCCCACCCCTCGCTGAATAACAGAGAAGCACGGATCGAAAATATACCATTCTGAAGGTCTGCTTTTTGCCACGCGGGTTGCGGCCGGTCGGCCTAGTCGTTCGGCGAGCGCATCTTTGAGAAAGGCTACGCCTCTAGGCGCTTCGACTTCTGTCATCTCTACTTTTTCCCGTAACCCAATCGCAGGATACCCAACATTTGCTTGTAGCGGAAAAAGCTACAGCGCCTTGCTGTTGCTGAAGAGGGCGATCGCCGTGGCTGGAAACTGAATAGTCCCCCTTGGGCAAGATAAAGCTACACAAGATTTTCTATCATCTACCCATGAGCTACAGCCGCAAAGCCTACGAATCTTCCTTGAAGGCACATAAAAAGCTGATCGCGACTAAGCTGCTAGACGGTATCGAAAAGCTCTACGAGAATAGAGCCTCAGAGCGTCGCTGGGTATGGGAACTGCTGCAAAATGCAAAAGACGTTGCGAAAGAGCGCGTTCGAGTTCAAATTATTCTTCGCAGTGACTCTGTTGAATTTCAGCACAACGGTAGTCCGTTTTTGATAGACAATGTGACTTACCTAATCGAACAAGTCTCTACAAAAGATCGCGCTTCAGAACTAGGTGAAGCGTTAGAAACCACAGGTAAGTTCGGCACTGGGTTTATGACAACTCATCTGCTCTCGAAGAAGGTTGAAGTTCAGGGCGTTCTAGAAGACCGCGACACAGAGCCGCCTGTCTATAAGCGCTTTACTCTCAAGCTAGATAGGGACGCAGCTACGCCCGATGAGATGACTGCCAAGGTTGATGAGTCTTACAAGGTGTTTGAAGCGTTAGACGATGAAGCGCTATGCCCCAAGCTAGAAGGCTACGAACCGCATCAGGACTTCGATACTTCATTCAAATATAGCCTTGATCGCAAGGGCCGTCGTATTGCTAAAGTGGGCATCAGCGATCTGCACAACGCGCTTAGCTACGCGCTCATTTTTCTTCCCAAAATTGATTCAGTATCTGTAATCGACGAGGTCGAAGGAAACAGTGCCACTTACTCTATCGCCTTAGAGCGAACGACTGGAGCAGATATCAGACTCTCGACGATTCAACTCAAGACGGAAACAGAAACTAGTTTACTAGAGATTGCATCTGTAACTAACCACAAGCGAACCCTAACGATTGCCGTGCCTTTGCAGGAAGAAGGCGGTTGCATATCAGTTCAATCATTCTACGATAAGACGCCGAGGCTGTTCTGTGACTTTCCTCTGATTGGCTCAGAGCAGTTCAGCTTCCCGGTTGTTTTCAACAGTCCGCTGTTTAACCCTAGCGAACCAAGAGATACCGTTTTACTCGATGATCTGGGCGACGAGAAGCGTCAGTTTAATAAAGCGCTTTTTGAAGAATGCCTAGAGCTATATGAGCGGTTGCTAGACCATGCGAGTCAGCAGTGGAAGGAGGCACATCGACTCGCTCACTGTGGTCTTCCTGAGCGAGTCGATACGCAGTGGTACAAGGCGAGCATCCAGAAGCCGCTTCGTCGGAAAATCTTAGAGACTCCTATCGTTGATACCCACACGGGTAAAAGGATTCCGTTAGCTCAAGCGCGCATTCCGTACCATCGTTCTGCTTCTCAGGTAGTGGGGTTATGGAAACTAGCGATCACCCTCCACGCTGATGCGCTACCGACCGAAGACCACGTCCTCGGCTGGTACGAGATTGTGGATACCGATTGGGAGAAAGACTTCGATGTCAAACTAAGATATACGCTTACCGATTTGGTACAGGATATCGCCAGTGAACACAGCCTGGCGCAGCTCGCGCAGCGGCTAGAGAAGTCAGAAGCAGAGACGGTAGAGTGGCTCAACCAGGTGATCGCGTTTATGGAATCAGACAGATCGACTAGCACTCGAAAGCTGCTCAACACCTACCCCATCATTCCTAACCAATACGGTAACTTCCAAATTCTAAGCAAGCTCAGCCAGGATGAAGGCATCCCGGAAGAGATCAAGTACGTTCTGAAGATCCTCGATGAAGACTGGAAACAGCAGCTCGGCCATCGAGGAATTTGCTGCCCATTCCCAAAGCGCTTAGACATCAATAAAGCCAGCCGCACGATAGACGAGAAGATCCGCAAAGACCGCCACGGAGAGCTGAGGAAAGCAGTCTACTACTTAGTCAGCTGCCGGCCTGACGCAGACGCTTTAGGCCAGCCTGCTTTTGCGCATAGATCCCAGATCTGGCAGTTCGCTAAGGACTTGGATAGTGCGGTGCCTGAGCCGCGTACGCTCAGCACATGGACAGTAGAGCTGTGGACAGAATGTGATAGTTGGCTATTACAAACGCTCGTTGGCGATCTCGTCGCGATTGGAGCGTTGCAGCGCTTGCAGGTCAACCTACAAAAGTCGTCAGAAGATGAAGCGGCAGCTTGGCTGAGTGACTTTATTGCTTTTCTAACGCGCCATCCTAATTGGAAGCTGATAAACTACCCCACCTTAAAGAAGGACGGGGTTTTAGTCCCGTTGTCCTTCAAGGCTAAGGATTTTGCGCGTTTCAACTCACCGGCTTGCTTCATGCTTGCGCACTTAGTAGAGGCTGATGATCGACGGCTTAAGGCCGGTTTCCGACCCGTTGCATCAATGAGATTCACCTGAGCTGCATTCACATCTCTATCTTCGACGTGAGCGCACTCAGAGTTGGAACAAACATGCACTCGATGAGCCAACGTCTTAGGCGTTAGCTCCCAGCAGATGGCGCAGCGCTGGGTAGGCTTTAGCTTACGAGTGTTTGACTCGACATAAAAGCCGCCTGCTTCAGCAGATTTGTAGTCAAGAAACTGACCAATCATGCCGAATCCAACCGAAAGAATAGAGCGGTTAAGCCCCGCCTTTTGCTTTTTACGCTTGCCTTTTTTGGCCTTAGCGGTCATGCCCTTGACGTTTAAATTTTCACCGGCAATTAGGCTGTTAGCGCTAACTATATTGCTAGTGAGTTCGTGAATCCAGTGCTCACGCTGTCGGGTAACTTTACGCTGTAGCCGACTGACCTTTTGACGCTCAACACGCCACCTACGGGAACCCCGCACCCGCTTGTCACGGTTTGGTGCCCGCTTACGACGCAACCGCTTAGAGGCTCGCTTTACAGCTTTGTCAGCCGACGCGATGAATGCGGGCTTAGCCTTTCTTGTCCCGTCGCTGAAAGTAACGGCATCTTTGCACCCCAAATCAAGACCAATGGAACCGCCTGCGGTTTCCCGCACTGGCTCACATTTGACCGTGATTGAGGCGTACCATTTGCCGTGACGATAGAAAATAGTGCAAGTGGTTGGCGTACCCCATGTGCGAGCTTTACCTCGCATTGAGATCTCTCCTAAGTTGGTGAGCTTCAGTTGCCCATGCTCACCGTCAGTCTGTGCTTTCCACGACTGTTTACAAGGATATGTCCATCCACTGTAATACCGATTCCCTTTGAATTTGGGGTATCCCCCCAAACCCCTAAAGAACCGTTCAAAGGCAAAGTCAACCCGCTTCAAAGTTGCTTGCAGCGCATGACTGCCAAGTTCTGTGAATTCAGGCCACTCAGCCTTAAACGCGGGTAAACAATTCTGCTGGCCATAATAGTCAACAGAAATACCCCAGCGCTTGTACATATCGCGCCTATCGGCTAACGCTGCATTGTACAAATAACAATGCAGACGCTTCCACTCGAACAGCTTGGCGGTCTGCTGCTTGCTCGGATAAAGCCTAAAGGTGGTACGCCGTGTTAGCATATCGCCATTATATCTATTCACCCGAATAATGGCGATAGCATACAGGAAAGGAAGTCACAGCGTTTTTAGCATTGTCCTGCACACTTATTTCGTCACCGCATACCGGCGTAAGTGTCTGTTACCTGAGATGATTAATCGGATAGAAGAGATTGCTGGTCGGGTGCTAGTGAAAAGCAACTGCATTTTGTTGGAGTGTGACGGTGAAGCCGATCACGTTCATCTTGCAATAGACCTACACCCCTCCGTAGCGCCTTCAACGCTTGTCGGCAGCATGAAGAGTGCCAGCAGTCGGATTATCAGAAAAGAGTTTGAAACGGAACTGCGCCCGTATTTCCGCAACTGGAGCAAAGGACTATGGGGCGACCAAAAATATTACGCCTCGGCGGGCGGTGCGCCAATAGCAACTCTGATTGAATACATTCAAGACCATAACCGGGGCAGCGGCCACACCCAAAAGCCAAGCAAGCGCAAGATTGTTCCCTAGCGCTCACCCCTATTCTGCCACGCCTTCAGAAGATGGGGATAGCCGGGATATACGTTCTATCTTCTTTTCGATTACGAACGCGCAGTGGGACTTCTTGAAAGAATGCGACAACTACTACATTGCAAAGGTGTTCAGGGCGCTGAGTGAGCGTCCAAACTTACGTTAATCAAGATAGATTTGCGAGATGAACTGCTCTAGGGATGATGGGAATATTGAAGGAAATCGCAGCGTTCCCTAGATAGGAGAATTCCACTGACTTAAGCCGTGGGAGTGTCAAGAGAGTTCCCTAACATCGAACTCTTTATGTAGGGACATGCCGATCGTAGGACTTAACGTTTTCGGGGTTGAGCTGAAATTCAATCAATACGCTACTCTTTCGTTTTCCTGGCAGTTCACGGGCATTAAGCAAGAATTTTTTCTCTCTTAACTCGTCAACAGTCCTCCAAAATATCTTGTTGTTTCTTGAAGAGTTACTTCCTAGAAGATCTAAATTCTTAAACAGGCATCGCCTAGAAATAGTCAGATACTGACCATCTTTTGGAGCATCCCACTTCAATCTGTGAGCTAAATACACTAATAGCTTCAGTCCATAATCATGCTTTGCACTTTTACCGACGCCCTGTTGCATGTCGATGTTGCCGAATAGCACATAGTCGCCATCAGCATCAGTTGAAGTCTGGAAAAATTCTAAGTTCACAGTGTAAGAATCAGCAGCGCCGTATGTATAATCAGCGGCTCTTTCTGAATCGAAGTCCCGTTGAACATTGTCGACATGATATTCCTGAACTCTCAAGATATTTCTGATCTTGACATCGGCTTCGAGCTTTTCTCCCGTCCAGGTTTCCTGAGCGTATACCAGTTCTGTTCTATGAAGCGCCATCAGATCACAGTGCAACTGCGATCTGATAAGGGCATGAAAACTTCCATCTTTTGTACGCTCATAGCCCATAACTTCAAGGATATCGTTAGAGCGGATTTTAACGACAGGGCCAGTACCTTCTGCTGCTGCTGCCCTATATAAGAAAAGAACTAACTGTACCTGTCTAGGATTTAAAAAGGTTAGAAGCGTCGCTGTTAACCGCCGCAAGCGAATATCTTCAATCTGCTCTAACCCTTTAATACCCTTGCTTAGGTAAGATTCTAGATCTAGCCCATCGTAATTGCGCTTAAGCTCTTTCCACTCTTCCCCAGAAAGGTTGTCTAAAGGAATGCGGCGAACGAGATCGACTTCGCTGACTTCGTCAGGATCAGCGTCGATCCTCATCTCAAGATAGTATCCGCCTGCATCAGATCGAAGAACAGGCAGATTGGCATCTGGGTTACGAATTGACGCACCAGCACGCGGGAGAATTCGTAGTAATGGACCATCCACACTGAAGATATTCAGTTGAACGTCTGAACCGCTCATAGTGCATTCGAAGCCAAACTAAGGGGACGGCCTCAATATAAGCGAGTCTTGAGGAAAATTAAACCCTCTATCAATTTGGTGTCCGTTTTTCGAGAAAAGCTCTATCAATTTGGCGTATAGAAAGCTCTATCAATTTGGCGTACAGCTGCTATAAACTCTATCAATTTGGCGTACAGAAAACTCTATCAATTTGACGTACAGCCGCTGCAAACTCTATCAATTTGGCGTATGAAAAGCTCTATCAATTTGGCGTACAGCCGCTACAAACTCTATCAATTTGGCGTATGAAAAGCTCTATCAATTTGGCGTATAACAGTCTGAACGAGTATTCCAAATGTGATGTTGAGTAGACGATCCACGCAT
>NZ_JADEXO010000247.1 GCF_015207105.1 cf. Phormidesmis sp. LEGE 11477 | reverse complement strand
AGCTTGTAGCGGCATAGCTCGCAAAGATCTAGCTAACTAAAATCTGACCTGTTAAGATTGAGCTGAAGAGCATCGTCTCTGGGGTGCGTAGAGGGTGCCTTGGCAAAGCGAACAACTTTGTCCTCAGGCATCTCATGTGATGGTGAACATCCTCTTTGGTAATGTACCAGGTACCGTGAAGCTGCTCGCTTAGACACAGTGTTCGGTTGGAATAGAAATCCTGCGTTTCATAGTTACGGGCACTCTGAAAGTACAGCAAGACTTTCTGAATGCAATCCAACAACTCTTATGGCAACGCAGCTTCAATCCCGACTTTCACGATAGATTACAGTCTGGGTGTTTCTAGGCATTGTAGTGATTGAAGCTGTTTTGTTTGTGCCTTCCTATTTGCGCTAGCGAGTCGAATCATTACGATCGTTAGAGACAATATCATAAGAAGTACTGAATTCGACAAAGGCAGATGTTGTAATTGGAATGCCTAAGCACCAGATTTTAAGCTGAATCCGGTTAAAAGAAGACTCTTTGATTAAAGGAATCGCATTGCATGATAACAAAGGTCAGCTAGTTGGCAGTGTAGGCGAAGCTCTAGACTTTAGCCCGGAAATATTCTCTTCAGCTACGCCCGTATCTCCTTTACCGTCGATGGTTATAAACCACGAGACAGCAAAGGCTGCGGCACAGGGAAGCTCGCCAGGATTTGGTAGCTTAAAGCAGATTAGCTCAAACGAGTTAGGAGAAATTGCAATTGTTTTAAAGACGATGTTTAGTCGGATTTAGAAAGAGATCGACAATCGTCAAGAAACAGAGTCCGAATTGCGGGCCGAACAGGAAAATGCGATCGCGCAACGTCACGGTCTAGAAAAAAATAAAACCATCGGCGACGTCTACATGGTGGTAGGTGGCGTTCCTAGTCCTCAACCAAAATTCTCATTACGCCCCGTGGATTGAACTATGCATATTCTCTACACGATGGTGTTGGCAACGGTATCAAAGGTAATAACGATATCGTCGAAATCAGCATCGCCCAAGCCTGGTAGATCCTCGAATCCAAGTGCATTACTGCCGATGGATTTTACATGATCAGCGCTCCCAGCATTTACTGATTCATATGAGAAGTATCGACTAGTTTCGGCTTCGTTATTCACTACAGTGATGAATGTGCCATAGAGACCATCTAGATCACTAACGGTAAAGACGTCAGAATCGCCATCGTCAGTTTTAAGATTGACATCAGATACAGCTCGATCGAGGGCCGCCTCTTCGTACCCAGCATCACCGACGCTGAGAGTCTGGTTACCAACCGTGATATCACCGTTGAGATTATCCACCTGGTAAAGGCCCACAGTGCTATCAAATGCGGCTTCTCTATAGACTGTAAAGCGAATATCAGCGCCGCCCGTTCCAGAGAAATCTAGTGCGTCTCCATCACCTGATACGTAGTCAACCACGTCATCTTCGACAGGCGATAGGGACAGTACGGTACCGCCACCAAAGTCCAAGGTTGCACCCGTTTCTGTGGCCGTCGCGATCGCCCGACGGGTGTCCCCATCCTCTACGATTTCAAACTCTAGAACATCGCCCTCATCAATGTCATCACCAGAAAGCGAGAAGCGCGGCGAGAATCCACTAGGCTCTCCTTCTTGAAGCAAGGAAAAGCTACCAATTTGAGTGCGTGATCCGCCGTTCACCTTAAAAATAGTGATTAGACCCGTTCGATCAACATCTATATCGTCAAATCCAAACGTCACACTATCGTCACCCAAGCTTGTAAGCTCTAACGAACGACCTTGTGATGTGGCTTTGAAAGGGCCATCAGCAACGATACCGCCGTCAGATAACTGTTCAGTGATAGTCAGCACCTGGTTGACGTTGACATTCTCTATCACCTGCACAACGTCGCTGGGCCAGCGCACCTCAATCCGCTCTACCTGCTGGTTCTGCGCTAGACCAAAGTGCAGCCGCTGAAAGTCTTGCG
>NZ_JADEXO010000154.1 GCF_015207105.1 cf. Phormidesmis sp. LEGE 11477 | reverse complement strand
GCTCCGGGCTATACGGTCGCCGCTTCCGGGGCTAGTACCGATCGAATCGTGCCGACTACTCGATCAATTTGATCGGTGGTGAGGCCGGGATACATGGGTAGTGACAAAATTTCTTGACTGAGAATTTCGGCATTGGGGAAATCGCCTGCGCTGTAGCCCAGTGACTGGTAGGCGGGCTGTAGATGGCAAGGCGTAGGGTAGTGGATGCCAGTCTGGATATTTTGATGGCTTAGTTCTAGCTGTAGCGTCGCTCGATCGAGCCGACAGTCGGCGGTAGTGCGAACAACGTATAGGTGATAGACATGGCCGGAGCCGCTGACATTTTTGATCGGGATGATGCCTTGCTGAGCGAGGGGGGCAAGGGCTTGATCGTAGTAGACCGCCAGCCGGTTGCGATCGCGATTCCACTCACTCAAATGCGGCAGCTTTAGCCCTAGCACGGCTGCTTGTAACGTATCGAGGCGGCTGTTTGTGCCGCCAGGGTCGGTATGAAAATACTTGCGCGTGGAGCCATAATTTCTCAGCGATCGCACCTTCTGCGCCACCGACTCTTGCTGTGTCACCACCATGCCGCCATCACCCAGCGCGCCCAGATTCTTGCTGGGATAAAAGCTAAACGCAGCGCCTGCACCAATCGCGCCAGCTTTAATGTCCTCACGCTCGCCGAGGTGCGCCTGAGCAGCGTCTTCAAAAATAATTAGATCGTGCCGCTGGGCAATGGCTTGTAACCCAATTGGTGAGACCATCTGGCCGTAGAGATGAACGGCGATGATAGCTTTTGTCTGATCTGTAATGGCCTGCTCAGCGGCGGCTAGATCAATCAGCGCAGTGTCTAGATCGCAATCGACAAAGACGGGCTTTGCGCCGATCTGTAAGATCCCAATCAGCGTGGCAACAAAGGTGTTGACCGGCAAGATGACCTCGTCACCGGATTGGATGCCGCAGGCGCGTAGACCTAGGGCGATCGCATCTGTTCCACAGCCAACGCCGACACCATAGGCAACCCCACATGCCTCGGCGAAAGCCACCTCAAAATCAGATACTGCCTGTCCTAATACATAGTCGCCTCGGCTAAGCGTTGCTGCCATAGCCGCGATGATATCTGCCTGTAGCGGGTCGTGCTGCCAAGAGAGATCGACAAAAGGAACAGTGTTGTGGGCTGATACAGAAGTCATAGAGCAGGGATAAGGATGCCATCTGATCGAAGCTAGCCTAGGACTTAGTAAGGGCTCATCAATGAGCTGGCCTAAAGCGCTTCAGCGGGCTTTGATTCGATAGCTTTTGATTTAGATAGCTAAAGAGTGCCCGTTCATCCCGGCTGCTGCACCGCCTCATATCAATTTTTTTAGGTGCCTGTTTGGGGGCACTTGGTTTTGGTACTTATAGCCAGCGCACAAGTACGGCTCGAACAGAAGGCTACGCCTATATCGATTTGCATAGATCTGTTCACGTCTGAGCTAGCCTTAGGCCGTATTACTTCTGGCGATCGCTGATGTAGTAAGCTAAGTGGCCAAAGCTATAGTCTCTAGGCGCTGTTTCCTAGATGTTTGAATAGATGGATTTCCAGACAGCTTGTCAGGAGTTGATGCAGCAAACTCTGCCTCGACACGAAACCCGTGACACGTTTCTAGGTAGGCTGCGCCGAGGCCATCCGCCTGTCCCCGGCCAAGTGACGACCCTACTCATTGCACTCAAGCTGATCCATAGCGAGTTGCACTCTGCCGAGCAGCTCGATCGCGCCCTGGCTCAGAGTCTATTCTTAGTAGCCTACGAAGGGCGAAACCTGTTTGAGTCCGCGCGGGCTGCCGGGGCTGATTTGCCGCCGTTGCTAGATGATGATCTCGCTAGGATTGCGATCGCCGCCTACAAAATCTTTGCTAACGAGCCAGTTACAGCTGATGACAACACCTGATCGATGTCTACTGCCTAGCCTTTGATAACTACCTAGTATGACTACCTGAAACCGTTCACTAGCCAACGGTCACCCTTCGCACTAGAGTACAAAGAATTCTTATTCTGGGTGTGCTATGCCATCTCGTTCTGAATTTGAAAGTCAATCTCGCATCGTGCTAGGGCTAGGGCTCATCAGCCTAGTTACTTTCCTGCTGCTGCGGTTGCTGTGGCCAGTCATCCTACTCTGCGCGGTTGGCATCGGTGGCTACTGGCTGTGGCGGCAGCAGTGGGAAAAGCTTCAGCAGCATCAGCGTCACCAAGAACGACTCGACGGCAAGTTCTACCAGCTATTGCAGCAGCGGCAGGGCTACGTCAGCGCTCTAGATTTGGCGATGCATACAGGGCTCACTGGCCATTCTGCTCAGCGCTACTTACATCGTCAGGCACAGGCATTCGGAGCCTGCTTTCAGCGCACTGCTCAAGGTGATATCGTCTATATCTTTAATATCACTGGCCTGTATCCGCAGCCGAGCTATACCCCGACAGAAGCCGCTTGGGCCTACGCCGAGCGCATCTATGCCGGGCAGCTATTGCCCCAAAAGGATCAGGTAGCCTGGGCTAACGCAAATCGTGCCAGAGCGCTACGCCGCTTGCCAGCATCGAGTACTGCGACAGGTACTGTCACTATCGATGTCTCTGCTGTGAACGAGTAGATGCCATGAACTCACTCTCTAGACTGTTAATCTCTTCTGTGATTCTTGCAGGCGTCGTCCACGAGAACTAGGTTCAATTCTAAGTAGCGCTTACACCTTTAGATCTTTAGCTAAGAAAGGGCTTTACAAACTGACCTGATTTACTGAGCATAGGAAAGGTTAAAAGCAGTTAGGAGTCTTAGACCGTGGAAAAGAGTTTCATTATGATCAAGCCCGATGGCGTCCAGCGGGGTTTGGTCGGCAATATTATCAGTCGGTTCGAGACGAAGGGATTTACCCTAGTCGGCATGAAGCAGATGTCTGTATCACGCGAATTGGCTGAATCCCACTACGCTGTTCACAAAGAGCGGCCTTTCTTTAGCGGTCTGGTTGACTACATCATTTCAGCGCCAGTAGTAGCAATGGTTTGGGAAGGCGAAGGCGTGATTGCCTCGGCGCGAAAGATAATTGGCGCGACTAATCCCCTAGACGCGGAACCAGGCACTATCCGTGGCGATTTTGGCATCACCATTGGCCGCAACCTGATTCACGGCTCCGATGCACCCGAAACCGCAGAGAGCGAAATTAAACTTTGGTTTGGCGACGACTTATGTAGCTGGGAGCCCACAATGAAGCCTTGGCTATACGAATAAGCAGGTTGTCTAAGTAGCGCAAATAGCAAAAGCGAGGGGCTTTACCGACAGTCCCCTCGACTTTTTCTGTCGCTGATGGGATGACTATTGCGATCGCTTCCTTATCCAGCAGTACATTTAACTTTCTCTTGTATACCTTTCAATATCCCAACAAGACCACGTCTCAGAATAGCTTTCTCAGAAAGTCTTAGAGATTTTAAAACACGTAAGATAGAGCGAGGGTTGGATATCACTTCGGCACTACCGTCTCTTATCAGGAATCGCTCGCCATGTCTCCCACGCGATGTCTCGTCCGGGAAATGCAACCGACTTGAACGGCCACTCCTCTGCTATCCAGTCCTTCACTATGGTATGAAGGCGACCTTCGAGACCCCCAGCAAGTTCGCTCTGTCGTGCCCATAGGTACACAACTGCGTCATAACCGTGTCTGCATGTCGGTTCAATATACACGCAGCCTATGATCATAGACTCGGATGAATTTACGACAGTATAGGCAAACGACTGTCGAGTCTGGAACTCCTTTTGATGCCAGCCAAGATCTATCAGATTCTGTTCGAGAGTAAGACCTTCTGGCCACTTGCCGTCTGGCCAGATCGTTTTGCAGTGCTCAACACTGGACATAACAGCGTCGTAGTCTTTGACCACGTCATTGATAGTCAGCATCCGCAGCCGAAACTCTTGGGTCTCAAGCTTTTCTGGAACTATGAAGTCGGCTGAGACGAACGGAATGGCGTGGGTGAATACGTTCACTCTCGAAATCTCTTACGTAGATTGTGTGATGCCTAGGGGCCGAGTCAGCGGGGCAAGTGACATGAGCCTTCACTGGGGAGCGCTGAGTATGGTGGCAAGTACGCATCTAAGGCAAAGAATCGTCCCCGAATGATTCGCATAGCCGATAACCTAAGCAACTCATTCCCGGACGATGATGCTGTCAACGCCACTCTGCGAGACTATCTTCAAGGGCATACAATTGAAGCACATAGCAAATGACAATAGCATGCACCAGAGCAGAAGATAACGGATTATAGACATGCTTATGGATCAGCAATCTCGTATCACTCTCAACCCAGATATCCTGGTCGGTAAACCCATCATACGAGGCACTCGTCTCGCTGTTGAATTTATTATCGATCTCCTTGCTCAGGGCTGGAGTACCGATGAAATCCTTCGCAACTATCCTGGTATTAGCCTCGAAGATATCCAAGCCTGCCTCAGCTACGCCAGTGCTGCACTCAAGGCTGAGAAAGTTTATGCTATCCCGGTCTAGCAGTTGCGCTTTCTGGTCGACGAGAACTTCCTTTTGAATGCAATCGAAGCATTAAACCAGCAAGGGCAAAACATAGTGAAGAAAATTGCTCGATCTGGTGGTAGGCAACAGACGCAGCTAGCTAGGCTATGCTGTTTGGTATGGACTTCGAATGGGATGCCGCCAAAGCTGCAATCAATCTTGCCAAACATGGCATTAGCTTCCATGAAGCCTCTTCCGTGTTCGACGATCCTAACAGTATGACCGGTTACGATCCAGTACATTCAGATGATGAAGACCGCTACCTCACCGCAGGGATCTCCAATCAAGGCCGTCTTCTGATTGTATGGCATACTGATCGAAACGATGTGGTTCGTATTATTGGAGCTCGGAAGGCAACCACCCGTGAACGAGAAAACTACAATTATGGTTGATCCAGATCCTGGCGATATGCTGCCGGAGTACGACTTTACGCAGATGAAAGGCGTGGTACGTGGCAAGTATGCATCCAAAACGAAAAATCATCCTCGACTGATTCGCATAGCCGATGACCTGAGTGACTTATTCCCGGACGATGAGGCCGTTAATGCTGCTCTACGAGACTATCTCAAAGGACATGCGGTCGAAGCACATAGCGGCTGATAATCTCATCTCCTAGAGCTGACAGGTTGGGCGTTGGCGCTTCAAGCCTTGACCGCTTCGATGAATGACAGAATGCCGACTAGAATGCTGAGGATCAAGATGGCGGCGGTGGGCGCTCTTCCCCAGTCTGGATCGCCGGAGGAGAGTTCAAACGTTGGACCGACTGCTGCGATCGCAGTCAAACAAGCTTGCACCCAACAACGCACCGCTCTTTTCCCTTCAGCTTGCGAGGGCGATCGTTCTCATCTTTACAGAGGAATCTTCGCAATCCGATTAATCCACTCTTCCGCAGCGGTTACAGCCCAAATTAAAATCAGTTCCTCAATCACTATTTCAAGTGGCGTTTTTCTAGAAACAATCAGCACACCTGCGCTCTGACTATCCGCAACAAAATTAGCAAACTCAGTTGGCATCGTCCTACGATCATGAGTCACTAGAACACGTTGCTGCCTGGCAGATAGTGCCAATACCTTTATGTCTGCCAATCCTTCTAAGCCTGCTTCGGTAGCTGTTTGAAAGCTAATTTCTGGCTGCCGACGAATAACTCCCGTGACGACAGCCTGATTCAGATCAGCGTCAGCTTGAAATCCAACGCTTGTCACTGCCCCTGCTGTAGAGAAGTTTTGGCAGCAACTAACTTTTTGTATAAGGATGGAGCGTCCGATGCTAACGGCTGCGGCATGGCATTGAATGCCTGTTCTTCAGAGCTGAGGTAAGCATCAATATCGGCACGGTTGGCTAAGTAGAAGGCGATCGCACCATACACCTTCTCTAGATCAAGCAACGGATAAGACTGAGCTATGCTTTCAGGGAGCAGCCCTTCTTTGAAGGCATAAACGACGGAATCTAGCGAAATTCGGGTATCGATTAGCCAGTACCCTTTATTCTCAAATTTCACATATGACTTAGTTGTGACAACACTCATAGGTTCAAGTTAAGCACTTCGTAAGATCGTAGTCCGTCAAATAGTTAGAAGCTGCTCACGATCTGAGTGAACACTGAGAGCCTTTGCTACCTATTAAAACTCACATATTAGCGCGAGCATCTTTGACCGCTTCTATAAATGACAGAATACCGACCGGAATACTAAGCGCCAAAATGACGGCGGTAGGGGCAGTGCCCCAGTCTGGATCGCCGGAGGAGAGTTCAAACATTGAGCCGACTGCTGCGATCGCAGTCAAACAGGCCACACCCAACAACGCACCGCTTTTTGGAGTCACAGACTTTTCCTTTTGTTCTTTAAAGTTTGCTTTTGAAGCTTAATTTTTAAAGGCTTGCTCTGAAAATTACGCTCTATAAATTATTTAGATAAGGCAGATTGCAGCACGACTATAAACAGTAAAGTCAGAATAACTGCGGCCAGCATCGTCTCACTCCTATTTCACTTTCTGAACGTGCTTAACAGCAAAGCCGTTCTTTTGTAGCTCTTGATTGAGCGCAATGGTATTTTCTACTCGGTCTACAAACAGCACGCCATTGAGATGATCCATTTCGTGCTGAATCACTCTCGCTAGCAAATCATCCGTCTTTAGCTTGCGCGGGCGACCGTTCTCGTCTTTGAAGCTGACTTCTATTGCGGCAGGGCGAATCACATCGAGGTAGACGCCCGGAATGCTCAAGCACCCTTCTTGGCCAGCGGCTAGCTCGTCGCTGTAGCTAAGAATTTTGGGATTAACCAGTACTAGCGGCGGTGCAGATTCGTTTTCAGGGTCGGCATCTACGACCAATAGCTGCTTGTTCACACCGACCTGTGGCGCAGCTAAGCCAATACCATCCTCGCTATACATTGTTTGCAGCATCTTGCGAACTAGATCGCGCAAAGCATTGTCTATCTTAGCGATTCGTTTGGCGGGCTGACGAAGAACGCGATCGCCCATCTGATGAACGATAAGCGGCGGTTTCTTCAGCTTTTTCTTTTCAACGTCAATAACTGCGGCCATGGGTCTTTGCAACTCAATCCAGTTCAAGCGGTGTTCTTTTCTCTATTGTAACAACTCACACCGACTTCACTATACGTATCAGCGATGTGTAGGTATTGGCAACATACCGGTATCGACGATGTGTATCAACTCAGATTGATTCGGGGCACTTTAGCTGTAATTCCTTTGACAATAGGGCCGCAATCTGGCCTCGATCCAAACTGTGCTGAAATCTTTAACCAAGACAGACTATTTGCTTCACGAAACCGCCAGAGGGCTGCGGCGCGGCGGCTGGATGAACTGGGCAGCGATTAGCACGATGACGGTCTTGCTATTTTTGTTCGGTACTAGCTTGCAGGTGAGCTGGCAAGTGGAAGGAATGCTAAATCAGTTTGGCTCGCAGCTAGTGATTTCGACCTATCTAGAAAGTGGTGTAGGCGCTGATGGGCTGATCGGCAAGGTTAGACAGCTTCCTGGCGTGGTCAGCGTAGAAGCAGTCAGCAAGGAACAAGCCTGGTCGCAGATGACTTCAGATCTAGGGCTATCTAATATCTCGAACGCGGTCGATCAGCTAAATGGCAATCCGCTGGTTGATGAACTCAAAGTGAAAGCCAGAGACACACAGCAGGTACCCCAGCTAGCAGCAACGCTGGAGAGCATGACTGGGGTCGACGACGTGCTGTATGTGAGCGAAGTAATTCAACAGCTTAGAGATCTTAATGTGGGGCTGCAGTGGGCGAGTTCAGTGGTGGTAAGTCTGCTGAGTATGACGGCGATCGCAGTGGTGACAACAACCATTCGATTAATTGCGATCGCCCGCCGTCAGGAAATTGAAGTGATGCAGCTAGTGGGCGCTACTCGCAGTTGGATCTATCTGCCTTTTTTAATTCAGGGTGCGGTCTTTGGCCTGATCAGTGCTGGCAGTTCGTGGAGTCTCTTACTCGCCGCTCAGCAAGGTCTAAAATCTTTATCGGGTAGTAGCCAGCCCGCCTTTATCGAATTTCTGGCAAACGGCCTTCAGCTCTCCTCTCAACAGTGGCTGCTGTTGCCTTTCTCTTTAATGCTGCTAGGCACTGGACTAGGATTGCTTGGTAGTTTGTTGGCTGTCAGAAAAGTTGCGATAGCAAGATAGTAACGACCCAACGACTAGGTGCAATGATCGTGACAACCGGAAGCAACAGCTAGAAGCTGCCATCTAGAAGCTGCCATCTAGAAGCCATTACCAAAAATCCTTCGCTAATCAACTAAAGACTAGCGAAGGACTCATACTTCGTTGGGTTGTCGCAGCTTGTTCGTCGTACTTTCGTTTGTCAAAACGTTGGTTAACAGTAGCACAGACCTTTAACAGCTTTTGAGGGTGCCTTTAATAGGCTAGACCCATGCTCCGACTAGTCTCTGCACCCAGATAAACGCGAATACTTAAGAAGTCGGTTGGGCAAGCTGTTTCGCAACGCTTACAGCCAACGCAGTCTTCTGTGCGAGGGGAGGCAGCGATCTGCCCAGCACGGCAGCCATCCCAAGGTACCATCTCTAGAACATCGGTAGGGCAGGCACGGACGCACTGTGTACAACCGATACAGGTATCGTAAATTTTGACTGAATGAGACATGAAGTAAAGACTCCAAAAGTTATTGTTGCAATGTCGCTAGGCGAGTGCGAGCAAGGGTTCCCCGACCCATTAGCAGTGTATATTGCCGCCAGCCGCCACACCTTAATGAGATAGGTAAAAGTTTATGGAATGTAATATTAGCTTCACACTGAGCTTCACGCTTGAGAGAGATGTAGATAGAGTAAATCACGGGGTGTCCCGCTTTCCTATAAGATAGTGAAGCTTAAAAATGCAGACTGTTAGAAACAGTCGTTGCTACAGAAATAACCGGCTTTCTAATCAGAAGAATAGTCTGTGCTGTTCAATTAAAAGCTGATTGAACTCCCTTGGTGTGTAGCTGGTAGTTTCGGCCAGTTTTGAGCTTTTTGCTGCTGTTTGAAGGTTAAGTATAGTAATGAGTGAAGATATCTTAGTAAAGGTTCAGAAGATCGTTTCTGAGCAGCTCGGCGTAGATGAGGCAGAGGTAAAGCCAGAGGCTAGCTTTGCCAACGATCTAGGGGCTGATTCTTTAGACACCGTTGAGCTAGTGATGGCGCTAGAAGAAGAATTTGACATTGAAATTCCCGATGAAGCGGCGGAGAGCATCACTACAGTGAAATCGGCAGTGGAATTTATTGAAAAGGCACAGTCGTAAGGCACCCGTATATAGAGTGTAATTCGACGTTTGAATGATGGCTGATAGCCGGCTATCTCCCCAGTGTTGTCCTTAGAACTATGGCCGATTTAGAAGAAAAGCAAGAGAGAAAGCGTGTTGTCGTCACGGGTATGGGTGCAATCACACCCATTGGCAACACGCTAGCTGATTACTGGCAGGGGCTGCTAGAAAGTAAGAATGGTATTGGTCCGGTGACAGCGTTTGATGCTTCGGCACACGCTAGTCAGATTGCAGGTGAAGTCAAGGGCTTTGACCCGCTGGACTATATGGATCGCAAGGATGCGAAGCGGGCAGCGCGGTTTGCTCATTTTGCGATCGCAGCTAGCAAACAGGCGATCGCCGACGCCGATCTCAAGATCACCGATCTCAATGCTGAGCAGATTGGCGTCATGATTGGCACTGGTATCGGCGGCATCCAGGTGATGGAAGAGCAGCAAGAAATCTATCTGAACAAAGGGCCTAGTCGCTGTAGCCCCTTCATGATTCCGATGATGATTGCGAATATGGCTGCAGGTCTAACTGCAATTCAAACTGGCGCAAAAGGCCCTAACTCCTGCTCGGTTACAGCCTGTGCTGCTGGCTCCAATGCCATCGGCGATGCCTTTCGCCTGGTTCAAAACGGCTATGCCCAGGCGATGATCTGCGGCGGCACCGAATCTGCTGTCACGCCTTTGACCTTTGCTGGCTTTTCTTCGATGCGGGCAATGTCTACTCGCAATAGCGACCCTACTCATGCCAGCCGCCCGTTTGATAAAGATCGAGATGGCTTTGTCTTGGGTGAAGGCTCAGGCATTCTCATCTTAGAAGCGTTAGATCATGCGCTCAGCCGAGGGGCTCGCATCTATGCGGAGATCGTTGGCTACGGCATGAGCTGCGATGCCTATCATATGACAGGTATTGCCCCTGGCGGAGAAGGCGCAGTCAGAGCCATTCGCCACGCGCTAAAAGATGGTGGCCTCTCGTCAGAGGAGGTGAGCTATATTAACGCTCACGGCACCAGCACTCCAGTCAACGACCCCAATGAAACCGCTGCGATCAAAACAGTACTTGGCGAGCACGCCTACAACATCACGGTCAGCTCGACCAAAAGTATGACCGGGCATCTGCTAGGGGGATCGGGCGGAATTGAGGGGGTTGCCGCAGTGATGGCAGTTGCCAATGATAAAGTCCCTCCGACAATCAACTTAGAGAATCCCGACCCGGCCTGCGATTTAGACTACGTTTCTGGACAAAGTCGCGATCAAAAAGTCACTGTAGCGCTCTCTAATTCCTTTGGCTTTGGCGGTCATAACGTTACCCTTGCCTTCAAGAAATACAGCGAGTAGAAACAGTCTTGTTGGTAAATCGCCCTATTGAATTGATGAGTCCGTTAGTGAGAAAACGCTGACGAGTTCTGATCAAACGGTCACAGATGCTACAGATTCCTCGGTATAATGCTTGGGAAATTCTCAAGTATTTTTAAGCACTTTTCACAGAGTAAACCTCACCCTGTCTATGAGGTTAGTAATCGACTTTCTCACTGTTCACCTCCTCACTCAAAAAGGCTATGGCTGTTGCAACCCAATCGCTCGAAACACTGTGTATAAATTCCATTAGATTTTTGGCGATTGACGCCGTCAACAAATCCAAGTCGGGTCACCCTGGCTTGCCGATGGGTGCTGCGCCCATGTCATTTGTGCTGTGGGACAAATTCATTCGGCACAATCCTAAGAACCCTCATTGGTTCAACCGCGATCGCTTTGTGCTTTCTGCGGGTCATGGCTGCATGCTGCAATATGCCATGCTCTATCTCACTGGCTATGACAGCGTCAGCATGGATGACATCAAGCAGTTTCGGCAGTGGGGCTCTACGACACCTGGACATCCTGAGAACTTTGAGACCGCAGGGGTTGAAGTGACCACAGGTCCATTAGGTCAGGGCGTCTGCAATGCGGTGGGTCTAGCAATGGCCGAAGCGCATCTAGCGGCTAAGTTCAACAAGCCTGACTGCACAGTAGTCGACCACTACACCTATACCATCATGGGTGATGGCTGCAATATGGAGGGGATCTCGGGTGAAGCTTGCTCTTTGGCTGGGCACTTGGGCCTAGGGAAGCTAATCGCTTTATACGACGACAACCATATCTCGATTGATGGCTCGACTGATATTGCCTTTACTGAAGATGTAAGCAAGCGCTTTGAGGCGTATGGCTGGCATGTGCTGCATGTAGAAGACGGCAATAGTGATTTAGATTCGATTGAGAAGGCGATCGCACAAGCCAAAGAAGTCACCGACAAACCCACTATGATCAAGGTGACCACCACTATCGGCTACGGTTCACCC
>NZ_JADEXO010000153.1 GCF_015207105.1 cf. Phormidesmis sp. LEGE 11477 | reverse complement strand
GTGACAGGGCCAGTCGGGAGGGCAGTGGTTTGTTCTCGGCGAGGCGGCTTTTGTAGACCAAACTGACTATCTGGTTTGGCAGCAGGCCCGTCGCCCCACATCAGGTTGAATTCATTGGTGAAAGTTTGGGCGATCGCCCCGCTATCGATCTTCAAAAAAACGTTGGCATTACCGCGACTGTCTGGCTCGTCGGCGTCTCCATGAACGCCCGAAAAGGTCAGGTTTGCCGATCCGGTCAAGACCCATCGCTTGTCAATCACCAGAAACTTGTGATGCATCAGACCGCTGCCTTTGGAGCCATCGGCAGTGTCGTCTATTCGTGGAACCTGACCGTTCTGCAATAGGGTGAGAGCTTCTGCCTGTTCGGCTTCAATCTGGGCGTACTGATTTTCTAGGATTAGGCGCACCTTCACACCGCGACGGCTGCTGTCAGCGAGCGCTTTAGCAACTTGTGGAAGGTTCAGTTCTTGCACAGCGACGTCAATGGTTTGAGTGGATTGTTCTATCGCGGTGATAATGACCTGTTCGAGGTTGTCGCCGTGGCGTTCGATCTGGCGGTAGGGCTCGGTGTAGACGTTGGCTTCGGACTGATTGAAAAAAACTTGAATGTGAGGATCTTGAGGTAGCGGCTCGACAAGGGGCTGAAGATCTTGGCTAGACGTACGGCTCAGTCGCCACAGGCTGCTGCCAGCTAAAAGCAGAATGAGCAGACATATAAGCTGATTGCGGCGATCGCACAGAAAACCTTGACTCACAAAACCCTGGCTCACAAAGCTAAGACAAATAACGACTCCTAATCTAGTTAGCCCGCCAGCTTAGGGAAGCGACCCCCTATAATCACTAGAGACCTTACCTGCTGAATTTGCTGATGCTAACGCCCGACCAGTTTCTAGCTGCGACCGGATATTTTGTGATTGGAACGATCGCTTTTGGCCTGCTCACAGCCCTCTCGTTCCTATTGAAGTGGGGCATTCGGTTTCGATTAGTCGGCGCGACCGGATTCATGGGCGTGCTGACGGTAGGACTGTTTGGCCTGAGCTTTCAACCCCTGACGAGCGCGCAAATTCCAGGCGCAGTTCCCTACACTACCGTGTTTGATTCTGGCTCATCGCAGATAGTGATTGCCGTGCCCAATACCATCACTCGCACTGAGCTAGAAGCGACATTAGAACAAGCTGCCAGCAATCTACTCAAGCCCAGCCGACTGAGAGCGGCAGGTCAGCGGCCCTTGATCCGGGCACGGGTGATCGCGCACCGCGACGGCATCTCCGATCTGCTCTACATTGGCTCTGTCAAACCTGGCGAAGGTAACACGCCAGCAGAACGCACCCCAATTGTTGAGATTTACCCCGACAAATTGGCAAAGGCAAATAACGCTGCGGCATAATTTGTAGATGGCTATACGACGGTAAGTTTTTCCTATGCCACTATCTACGACTTTCCCGATTCTCAACATTGCTCCAGCCCAGGTCATTCGCGGCAATGGTGTGCTAGCCAAAAGTGGTGATTTGCTGTCTCGACTAGGCAGTCGTCCACTGCTAGTCGGCGGTCAAAAGAGCTTACCAACGGCACAAGCCTATCTAGCGCCAGCGCTCACTGGGCTGGCAAGTGCCACAGCCACCTATACCCAAGACTGTAGTGAAGTGGCCCTAGCCTCCTTAAACCAATCGGCTGACGCTCACAGCGCGGATTTTGTGATTGGCATCGGTGGTGGCAAGGCACTAGATGCGGCGAAGCTACTGGCCTATCAAAGACAGCTACCGATTGTAACCGTGCCGACCTCAGCGGCGACCTGCGCCGGGTGGACAGCACTTTCTAACGTCTATTCAGAAGCGGGCGCGTTCTTGTATGACGTGGGGCTGCCCAAGTGCCCAGAGGCGATTGTGCTGGACTATGACCTGGTAGCGACTGCGCCGCAGCGGACACTGGTAGCTGGGATTGGCGACGCGATCGCCAAATGGTATGAAGCATCGGTTAGCAGCGGACACTCTACCCACACCATGATCATCGGTGCGGTTCAGCAGGCCCGCGTGCTAAGAGATATTCTTTTTCAAAAGTCTGCTAGTGCGATCGCCAACCCCGGCAGCGATGATTGGAAAGAAGTCGTCGATGCCAGCGTCCTGATGGCTGGTGTCATCGGCGGCATGGGCGGGGCGCAGTGCCGTACCGTCGCCGCGCACGCTGTTCATAACGGTCTCACACACGTATCTGCCCACAGCACTTTACACGGTGAGAAAGTCGCCTATGGCATCCTAGTGCAGCTCCGACTAGAAGAGATGGCCGCTGACAATTCGCTAGCAGCCACCGCCCGTCAGCAGCTCATTCAGTTTTATGACTCGCTAGGCTTGCCGACTTCTCTAACCGATATGGGCATGGATCAATTGACAGTCGCCCAGCTAGAACAGGCTGCAACAGTTGCCTGCCAAAGAGACTCAGATATCCACCATCTGCCTTTCCCAGTGCAGCCTGCTGAGCTAATGGCAGCGATGATCTCTACGACGCTGCCGATAGGAACAGTAAAGCAGGGACAATCTGCTACCGGCTCAAAACATCTGAAAACAGCAACTGCTTAGATCTGTTTTATCGCTGTATCTCATGGCACTCTCTTTTATACTCTTTGGATGGTGATAACTCAATCACCTTCTGTTCCGTGCCTAGAGGTTGCTTTAGATGACGTTAGATTGGTTGAAGCCTGCTGAAAGGCTCAGTGCGCTCCCCCCTTATGTATTTGCTCGCCTAGACGAACTCAAAGCAAACGCTAGAGCACAAGGCATTGATCTGATTGATTTAGGTATGGGTAATCCAGGTGGGCCAACGCCTGCGCCTGTGGTTGAGGCAGCGATCGCAGCCATCAGTGATGAAAGCAACCACGGCTATCCCCCTTTCGAGGGCACGGCTAGCTTTCGGACTACCATCACCAACTGGTACCATCGCCGTTATGGCGTCACCCTAGATCCAAAGAGCGAAGCCCTGCCGCTGATGGGTTCAAAAGAAGGACTAGGCCATATCGCAATGGCATATATCGATCCAGGAGATGTGGTGCTGGTGCCAACGCCGTCTTATCCCGCCCATTTTCGCGGACCGGCGATCGCTGGCGCTGACATCCGCACCATTCCACTCAAAGCTGAAAACAACTGGGTAATTGACTTCGACGACATCTCAGCCGCAGATGCAAAAGCCGCCAAAGTTCTTTATTTCAACTATCCCAACAATCCCACGGGTGCAGTTGCCCCTAGAGATTTCTTTGAAAAGATGGTGGAATTTGGCCGCCGTCACCAAATTCTACTCATCCACGATCTCTGCTATGCAGAACTAGCTTTTGAAGGCTATCAGCCTACCAGCCTGCTAGAAATTCCTGGCGCTAAAGATATCAGCGTAGAATTTCATACCCTTTCAAAGACCTACAACATGGCAGGCTGGCGGGTGGGCTTCGTCGTTGGCAATCGCCACATCATCCAAGGCTTACGGACGCTCAAAACCAACCTCGACTACGGCATTTTTTCCGCGTTGCAAACCGCTGCCGAGACTGCCCTGAATCTACCCGACCAATATCTAGAAGACGTTCAACAGCGCTACCTAGAGCGGCGCGACTTTCTGGCTAAAGAGCTTGGTACGCTGGGCTGGGAAGTGGTGAAGCCCAAAGCCACCATGTATCTATGGGTTTCTTGTCCGCCGGGTGTGGGCGCATCTGACTTCGCGCTGCTGTTGTTGCAGAAGACTGGCGTGGTAGTGACACCAGGCACTGCTTTTGGTGAAGGTGGTGAAGGGTATGTGCGGATCAGCTTAATTGAAGGGTGCGATCGCCTCAAAGAAGCCGTCGATAGACTCAGGCAAGCAAACATTCGCTATCGCCAAGTTCCTGCTAGTGTCTAGTCGATACTAAATGCTGTCTAAGGAACGAAGATAAGTAACCTCTGCAAATCTGTAGAGACAGAAGTTATAAAATTCCCTGCATTTTTCTATGCGTTTCAAGAAGAACGCCGCGCCAGTTGCCAAGACAGACTAGATACAAAATTAGTCACTACATGCATCACGATCGGGACTAACAAATTGCCAGTTGCAAGCACGCTTCCACCTAAAACGAGCCCAACTACCGACGCCCAGACCGCATAGGGCCACTGCTCTCGCCCGGACATATGCAAAACGCCAAAGCACAAGCTAGAGATAACTAACCCCACTGCATTCAAGCCAATAGCTGGCAGCATCACCCCTCTAAACAGCAGCTCTTCGCTCATGCCTGGCAGCAATCCAATCCAGACAGAATCAGAAAGAATTAGCGGTGCCAGCACAAAATCTAGATAGACGTCTGCACTCTTTTTATACGTCGGCCACAGTCTGTAGACCAATGCACTCACCGCAGAAATCCCTAGTCCAAGCGCCGAGCCTAATCCCAGTGCTTGCCAGGTAAATACTAGAGGAAGCCGAAATGTTTCAAACAGTAGCCAAACTCGTGCTACTAACAACAATATGACTGCTGTTGCCGCCATTGCCACCAGCAGCTCAACTCTGTTCAAAGGTTCTATTTCTGGATGTTCTGGAGAATACTTTGGCACCCAATTCCTCTGTCTATAGCGAGCGGCGACTAATCCTTTCTGAATCTTACTATCCTTCAGTAGCAGCTATCAGTAAACGGGTTTCCTACACGTGTTCTACGCGACAGTGCCAGATTTAACAAGAATCAGGAATAACGTTGTCTATCTAGCTCAGTTGCTAGGCAGTAAGAACACATAGTAAGCAGGAATTAGAGGGCCTTTTACTAATCAAACCTATTCAGAACCTGAACTCCTAAAAGTATCCGTAGTCGTTCCATATACTGATGTATAAAAGTACCTATAACTATCGACATACCCTTCTATAAAAACATCTGCAACCATTGGTATACCTGCGTACAAAAGTAGTCTATCTATAGGATGAAAGCATTTATTTTTAAACCGGTAGTCAGCCGATATTGATTTTATAGATACACTTTGAAAGCTAGAGGGAAAGCCTCTCCCATCAAGTTATTAAGGTGTTATCTCCTGTCATCTAAAGGGAATTCAAAAGGTACTCAGATAGGTCATCTACGTCCGTTGAGAAGTGACTTTTCAAGATGAAATAGACTTAACTTTTTAGTTAAGGATTTCTTTAGATTCCTCATTGCAAAACTCTTTTTAGATATGAACAGTTCGACAAATCCGTTACCTGATAATGACGTCGGTATCTACGAGTGTGAGGTACGCCTCAAGTTTCGCATCATCGAGGAACAGTTGACCATGACTGATACAGATCAGTTAGTAGAGACCCTAGTAGATGCCTTTGCTTATGGCAGCGACGAATATTTAGAGGCATTGGACAGCCAAGTTGCGGTTCAGCAAGTTCAGGACGTTGCCAAGGTCTCTCCTGAAATGCGGCGACAGCTGATCCGCCTGCGTAATTCCAATCGTTTGTCATAGACACAATTGCTGTCTTTTGTTTGACACTTGGCGCAGACAGCGGGTATCTTTATATAGGTCAAAAGACATGCGCCCCCATCGTCTAGAGGCCTAGGACACCTCCCTTTCACGGAGGCGACGGGGATTCGAATTCCCCTGGGGGTATGTAAAAAGGGGAGCTAGTCAGTTGTTGGCTAGCTCCCCTTTTTAGTTCTCAATTTAGCTATCTGTTGCCCTAATAACGCCATCTATCTGCTGTCGCTCGCGCTATTAGTATAGGGCGACTGCTGGTGGCAGCTATTCTAGAGCAGCCCTTAGATGGCGACTTCAAATGTTCTTTGGTGGATCGCTAATAGGTTAGTGATCAGGTTGTTGCGAAGGTGGCGTTCAATCAGCGGGGCTGGCATCGCAGCAGGCGGTTTTACCAGCAGGTCATAGGATAGCTTCGTCCCTGCATCAGTAGGCTCTAGCCTCCAGACACCTTCAAACCGCTTGAAGTCGCCTTCTTTCATCAGGAAGCCAACTTCGTGAGGAAAGTTTTCGCGCATATCTAAAACGACGCGAGCACAGAATTTTACTCTTAAGAAGCACTGAGTGCCAACTTGCTCTAAGCGAGTACAGCCTTCTGAATTGGGAATGAGCTTGCTAGTGGTAAGGCTCGGGATGAAGTCTGCAAGCCTCTCGTAATCGGTAATGACCTGCCACACCTTTTCTACAGGCTGAGGAATGACGACAGATGCTAGGATTCTACGCTCCTTCGCCGGTCGTTTCTCGGTAGAGATATTAACGACTGCTGAAGTAGAGGGGTATGAAATGGCGCTATTACCTGTGACGGACAGCATGGGTACCTCTACTAGCTGTCTATCTGCATCAGAAGACGATGCACCAGACGAATTAACATTGGATAGCGTATTGTTTACCACAGGCTTTCAAGACTCTTGCTTATTCTAAGGTTTGGCGTCTGCTTTGTATGCCCTTTTATACATTTTCTCTGTAGCGTTTGTCCCTTGGCTGAAGTACAGCAGTACAAATCCTTTATGTGACAACAGGCTAAGTGTGACAACAGGCTAAGAGAGCCGCAATGTGCGGATACATTCGTATATGTCCCGTACACTTTATCTAACCTATCGTGGCAAAACTAGTATGTTCTGCGCCAACAGATACAAAAGTGTTCTAGATACAGGGAGCTGATAAGCATATTTGCCTAGGCTTATTGTAGCGGCTGGTGTCGGTGGTTTGCCTTCCGCAATCACACCGCACTTGTTCTAGAAGGCTGTATTTGGAATAGCTGTATTCTGGGTGTCTGTAAGATAAAGGTTCTATCTTGGCAGTTAGTAACTATGTATTTGTAAAACGTGCAAACCCTTGCTATACCTGCTATAAGAATCAAAAGAAACGTTGTGTTCGATTAGGTTGTCATGGTTAGAGCGGTGGAGCCTTCAAGGGCAGGTCAAGGCGGCTTGAAAACTAGCGTCATTGGAACAGTGAAGGGACCGGGTGAAAATGGCAATCAATATGTTTTTATCACCTCGGATAGTCGCCAGGTGAAGATTGGTGAGTTTGTCTACTATGAGGTGGATACGCCGGCCAGTGAGACTGCCTCTCGGGGCGGCTCTTTGCAGATACTGGGCAAGATTTCGGATCGTCGTTTGAGCGATCATCTGCCGGATCGGATGTTTGCAGATGCTGAGATTAGTCCTGATGCGATCGCGGCTCTAATTGGTTTTTCACATCCCAATCCCGAAATTTACGAAGTCACCGTTGACGTTATCGGCTATTTCAATCCGGCATTGGGCTTTATCAATCCGCGCCTAACGCCTGCGCCCGGTTCTAGAGTCTCTATCACTGATGATCATACGCTGCGGCAGGTCGTCAATAAAAAACAGCCGGGTGAGATTGGTTCGGCTCAGGTAGGTTCTTTGCTGTTGCGTCCGGGCGGCGCGGTGCCCGTAGCGCTAGATGTGAAAGAGCTCGTGAGCACGCACATGGCTATCTTGGCAGGTACTGGCTCAGGAAAAAGCTACACGGCTGGTGTGCTGATAGAGGAGTTTTTGCAGCCGTACAACCGGGCGGCGGTGCTGATCTTTGATCCGCATGGTGAGTATGGGACGCTGACCGAGATGCGTGGCCATCCGGCATTTGCCTCAGCAGATGGGTACGCACCAGATGTGCGAATTTTAACGCCAGATGATATTACGATTCGGATTTCGTCTTTGGATTATCACGATGTGCTGACGCTACTGCCAGAGATGAGCGATCGCCAGCAGGCTATTCTCAACAAAGCTTTTTTGATCTTGAAGCGTCACCGCAAAGGCGACTACAGGTGGAATGTCGATGACCTAATTGCCGCTGTCAATGAGGCCGATACCTCTGAAGACGATGAAGGCAACTTAAAAATTGGCTCATCAGCGCCCGCGATTGAGTGGAAGCTAGATCGCTTTGCCAATTCGCGTTATTTCCATCAGACGAATCATCTATCACCGCAGGATTTATTCGAGCCGGGTCGGGTGACGGTGCTGCAAATGAATGAGATTAGCCAGGAAGAGCAGCAGGTGATCTGTGCGGCGGTGCTGCGGCAGAGCTATTTGGCTCGGATGAACACGGCCAAAGAGAAGAATTCGCCAGGGGATGAGAACTATCTGCCCTACCCAGTATTCACCTTGATCGAAGAGGCTCATCGGTTTGCGCCCGCCAAGGAACCGGCTAGATGCAAGGCGATTTTGCGGACGATCTTGAGCGAGGGTAGAAAGTTTGGCTTAGGGGTAGGGCTGATCACCCAACGACCTGGCAAGCTAGATTCGGACGTGCTATCGCAGTGTATGAGCCAGTTTTTGATGCGGATTGTGAATCCGGTGGACCAAGAAAGCTTGAAGTACGGTGTGGAAGCGGCAGGACGCGATCTGCTCAAGGAGCTGCCGGCGCTGACAAAAGGTCAGGTGATTATCTCTGGAGCCTGTGTGAATACGCCAGTGATGTGTCAGGTGAGGCAGCGGCTAACCAAACATGGCGGTGAGACACTGAATGCACCAACGGAATGGCAGAAACACTTTCATGGGTCTCGGGTGCGATCGCAAACCATAGAGCGAGCACCAGTGACTGCTAAGCCTAAAGCCAAGACACTAGGTGGAATTAGCTTGGAATAGGCGATTGATACCTACTTTCTTTAGCTCGTCAACCTGACACTTTCGTTTAAAGAGCAGCCGCTTGCTTGAGAGCGGTTTGGCTGTTGGCCGAGTAGATACCCACGCGATCTTGAGCAATGGCATACTGCTCACTATCGGTTGGAATTTGGCTCATCAAATCGGCGGCGCGCTGCCAGCGGGCGGCTAGGTCTAGCCACTCAGCCGCAGTTGCTGCTGTTTGACCATCGGTAGATGCCTTTTGGGCAATATGTACAGCTTCTGTAAAGGCATCGGGGCGATCGCCAGGGTCGCCAGTGGAGAGGTTAGTCTTTTCTGCCTGACTTTCTGTCGGCGCTGCTGGGGTTTCGGCAGTCGGTGATGTTGCAGTTGGCGCTGTATTGGCGGCGCTGTCCAAGCCTTGATCTGGGATGTCTGAAACTGGGATTAACCCAGTTCTGGCTGTCCCTGAATCGGCAGCTCCTGATTCGGCGGTCTCGGCGGTCTCGGCGGTCTCTAAATCGGCAGTCTTTGGAGCAGTCTGAGCCTGCTGGAGGCCACGGATGTCTTCTCTAAGCACCCAGCCTGTGGCTAGGACTAAAGCTGCAATGCCAGCGCTACCCAAGCGCTTGCCAAAGCGCTTGCTTTGATTGGGCTCAGGCGTGGTGAAGTCTTGAAAGAGAGGAGCTGCGGGTTGGATATGGCGATCGCGAAGCCACCGTTGAATGAAGAAAGGCCGCTTTAGAGTAATAACCTCAGACCACAGCAAAGCATTCTCTGGGTCTTTACTAATTTCTTCTAGCCAAAGTAGCTGTTCTTCTTTGACGATACGGCTATTGATCTTGACCTTTCTAATGCGGTTAGGGCTAATGCTCTCTAATATTTGACGGACTTTCTCAATGACGGCTGCTTTTTCGAGCCGATCTGATGAGGTGGCTTCACACAAGAGCTGAAGCATACCGCTATCCACGACCGCACGGGTACGAATTCCCGAACTGGCTAGATGCTCATTCAGGACTTGAATAATGGCGGCAACGCTACCCTGACGGGCCTGTCCGAAGGTCTCGCCTAGGGGTTCGGTAGCGGGGATGCTCATTGAAGTAACAGGTAGATGCAGAAGGGTTTGATTCGTTTATTGAGAGATGATAGCCGATCTTGGAAGAGCAAGCTTCAGCGTGGCTTGGTCGCAAGCGCTAAAAAGATACGCTCAGAGTTCAGCTAGTTAGGTGAGCGTAGTCATTAAAGCGACGAACTATCCAGTATTCAGGATTGAAGCGGTCCGTGCCCAGAGTCTGCCAGTGAGTTTGAGATAGCCAGAATTCGAAGCGAGCAGTGTGATGAATGGAAATTTTCCAGGTGCGATCGCAACCTAGAATCACCGCTACTAGCTGCTGCATAATGCCCGCGTGGGAAATCGCCCAAACGCTCTCTCCTGGCTGATGCTGACATAGAACCTGATTGACCCAAGCTACGGCTCGATTTCTAGCAGTATCTGGGGACTCGGCTTTGGGAACGGGCTGCCACTGCCTAGCACCTAAAAGTTGACGGCAAAGCTGCGGATGCTGCGCCTGTGCTTCTAGCCAGGTCAGTCCTTGAAAAACGCCCTGATGGATCTCTTGAAGATGATCAGATAGCCGATATGTATTTTGCCCAGAGGAGGCTGTGAGAATATCCGCTGTCTGAGTAGCCCTAAGCAGTGGGCTGCTGTAGATGGTAGAGAGAGATTCTGGGGTAGGCTGAGCAACTAAGGCCGCGCTAAGCTGCTGAGCTTGAAAGATTCCTTTATCCGAAAGCGGAGTGGAGCTTTGGCCTTCCATCACTTTTCGAGTGTTGCCTATAGATTCAGCGTGGCGGATGAGAATGAGCTTGAGATAAGTCAATGCGGAAAAAGGGCAAAGGCTGAGTCAATATAACTATCATAAGTAACCTGAACAGATGCTATAGATGCAGCAGACAGACAAGCGTCTACAATTACTTACAAAGCTGACATCTCTACTGAAGAAGAAAGCCCTGAAAAAGCTCTAAGAGTCTTTAACTTATGCTGCTAAAGTCCACTACTCGCCACATTTTGATCTACGCGGCCACCATTGAAAATAACGAAATTGTTCCTAGCGATCGGCAACTAACTATAGATGTCGATCCAGAGAACGAGTTCAACTGGAGTGATGAAGCCTTACAGAAGGTCTATCGCGAGTTTGACCGGATGGTCGATGATTATGCCGGAGAAGCGCTAACAGACTACAATTTGCGACGAATTGGCTCTGATCTAGAGCATTTTGTTCGCGCACTGCTACAGTCCGGTGAGATCAGCTATAACTTGCAGGGCCGCGTACTAAATTACAGTATGGGTTTACCTAGAGTGGTAGAGGCACCACCCTCTGATCAGGATGCGTCTATAGAGCCAGCGGAGCCAGCGGCGAAGTAGAGGTGTTCAAACGTTCAAATATATGGGCTGATATCAGCCGTGTTTGCCTTAATGCTGTCATATACGTTGCGAGCTAGGCCAAGTATTTAGTGATTAACTGCCCCAACCCCAACTGTAATGCTGTCAATCCTGACGAGGCCGTTGCCTGCCAGGCTTGCTCTTCGGCGCTGCCTCATTACTATCTATGGGGTGTTGGCGAGATGATGGCGACGCTACGGCCAGGGGCAATGCTCAACAATCGTTATCTGCTGAAGCGCGATCGCATATTTCTAGACACAAAGCCCGGTCTCGTGCCTGAAGCTCCCATAGAGATTCCGAATACGGTGCTACCTTACCTGCACCTGTCGGTCTATCCACTCCATGTGCCTCGGCTATACGCTGCCTTTAAAACAGTGAAGGGGGCTCCGGTGCTGATGTTGGAGTCAAGCGCTTTTTCAACGGCGTTGCCCCAGCGTTGGCAAGAGACCAGCGTACCAAGTCTCCTGCCAACGCTGGGGCAACGCTGGGCCAAAGCGTCACCGCTACGACAGCTAAACTGGCTATGGCAAATTGCTCAGATGTGGGAGAGCTTTCAAGCTGAGCAAGTGGTAGCGACGCTGCTCAGTGATGATCTGGTACGAGTGGATGGGTCTGTGGTGCGGCTGCTATCACTGTCGATTAGCGCAGATCAGCTATCACTAGCTCCAACGGCCCCCGGAACAGCCCCCCCTACAG
>NZ_JADEXO010000021.1 GCF_015207105.1 cf. Phormidesmis sp. LEGE 11477 | reverse complement strand
ATACTCATCCAGCCAGAATCTGACTATCACAGCAGCTATGAAAGATTGCTGAGCAAGCTACGGTTGCTGAGAGGAGAAGATGAAGAAGCTGCTATGCACTTAACGGGCCCGAAGGTGATGGCGCTGACCAGCATACAGGGGCACGAGGGCAAAAGCTTAAGCGCTTATAATATTGCGATCGCATCTGCTAGAGCCGGACGACGAACCCTCCTGATCGAAGCCGACTTTAGAGCCCCCTCACAAGCAGCCAGAATCGGCATAGACTTCGATCCTCAAGCCGCCAGTGAACCCTTACGCTATTACGGCGCTCAAGTCGGTAATAGTATCCAGATGGTCTTTGAAGTCGAGAATCTGTACATCTCTCCCTCACCTGGCCCACAGCCCCAACCAACCGCCATCATCGAATCTAGCGAAATGCAGCGGTTCTTGCGGGATGCTAGAGCTCGGTTTGACATGGTGATTCTAGACACCCCACCGCTCTCCTGCTGCGAGGATGCCCTATTGCTAGAACCCTACACCGATGGTCTTATCCTAGTGGCTCGGCCCGGCATTACCGAAAAAGCCGAACTCGATAGCACCCTCGAAACTATGGAGTTCAGTGAAGATATGCGCTTACTTGGAGTCTTGATCAACGCCGCCAGCACTCCAGTAGAGACTAAAACACCCGCAGCAGAAGTTACTCAAGCCGAACCTCTCGAAACTTCACCTGAACCCTGGTCTGCCCAGACAGTAACTAGCAGCCGCATCGATTTCTAACCAGCCCTTTTAATAAGGCCATCGCCATAAGATACTCTAATCAAGCAGCCACCCCTTAAGAAGCTATCTGGTTCGACCATGACAACCTATTACTACATAGCCGCTAGTCAGCGTTTTTTACTCGAAGAAGAGCCCTTTGCAGAGGTTTTAGAAGAGCGCTATCGCCAGTACCAATCACAGGAAAAAGAACCTGACTTTTGGCTGATCAAGCAGCCTGCGTTTCTAGAGGCACCCGAACTAGCCGATGTTAAAGCAAAATGCCCGCAGCCTTCAGCAGCCGTAGTCTCGACTGATAAGACATTCGTTACTTGGCTAAAGCTCCGCCTAGAATACGTGGCTAAAGGCGAATTTGAAGCGCCCTCCGATACTATTCCTGATCCGCTTGCTTCTTTAGAAACCGCATCGTAACCCTTTTTTCTAGCTCTTCCCTAGCTCTTTTCTTTCCATCACGCTTGCATTTTGCTACCGCTCGCGAGCATCTTAATCTTTTGTCAACAGGCTTTCCTGTAAAAAGGCGACTATGAAACCGATCCACCGTTCGACACTAGCGACTTTGTTATTAGGCACATCTGCCTTCTTCGTTCCGTTTTCAATGTCGATGGCATCGGTGTTCGCTCAATCAGATCCACCCGTCTGCCCGCCGCCTGGTAATCAAGAATATCTGCTGCTGGTGCGGGGTAGAAATGAAACTGAACGAGCCGACATTGCGGCTATCTTGCCGGTCGAAAGCTCTGTACTAATCTGCCGATATCTTGACGAAGTGCTAGTCCGAGCAGGGAGCTTTACGAGGCTAGAAACGGTCAACGCCTGGTCTAGCTACATGAGCTCCGAAGCAGGCTATGAAAGCTTTGTGCTCAGGCCCAGCAATCAGACCGTAGCCAGCGGCAATTCATCACCAGAGGCAACCACCCCGCCAGAAGCAACCGCCATACCGGAGGCAACTGCCGCACCGGAGACAGCAGAATCGGCGACTACAGCCGCACCTACCTCTTTCACCTTCGAGCCAACTCGCTTGGAAACAGGCTACGCCGTCCTAGTCGATTACAACAGCAGTCCAGAAATCGCTGCGACCGTCAGTCAGCTAGTGTCTTCAGTAGGACTGGCCGTCTATCAGCAGCGTCCCTATCTGTTAGCCAGCTATAGCGAGAGCGAAGACAGTGCTTCAGCGATTTTGCAAAAACTGAGCGATGCCCAGCTAGCTGCTGTGATGGTCAATGCTCAAGAAGTGGTGCGGCTCTCGGAATCGGTCGTCGTTTCTACTAACTAGTGCTTTATGCTTCCTCGCTCAATCGGTCTAACTTAACCAGCCAGGGGTAGACAGCCAAGCCACCAGCACTCCTAGCATCGAACCGACGATCACCTGTACAGGCGTATGACCAAGCAGCTCTTTTAGTCGGTCTTCATTGAACTGTGAGTTCTCTTGGAATAGCTCGTCTAGAATTTGATTGAGAATCTTGGCCTGTTTGCCTGCTGCCTGCCGCACGCCCGCCGCGTCGTACATAACAATCACCGCAAACACTGAGGTTACTGCAAAAGCAGGTGTGCTCCAGCCAATCGTTTGGCCGACGCCGCAGGCAAGCGCGGTAACTAATGCAGAATGGGCGCTAGGCATGCCGCCAGTTTCAACTAAGACCCTAGGATTGATAGAACGGTGCTGAACAAATTCAAACACCAGTTTGAGGGCTTGAGCTGCGATACAGGCAGCAAGCGCTACCCAGAGCACATGATTTTGAAAGATATCGCTGAAGTCCTGCATGGGTCGAGATAGTGACAAATTAAGGAAGGGTGAGCGCGGTCTCGAAAGCAATCAAAAGCTAAAACGGCTTAAGGCTAGTGGGTACGAGCGGTGATGAACTGGGCGATCGCAACTAAAGGCTGAGCCCCCTCGCCAAATTCTGAGAGCTCTGCGATCGCATCAGCCACTAGCTGATCGGCTTTTCGCTGAGACTCTTCTAATCCCCACAGCCTAGGATAAGTCGCCTTTTGAGCTGCAACGTCTTTGCCGATAGATTTACCCAATGCCTCAGGTGTAGAGGTAATATCCAACACATCATCGACGATTTGAAAGGCGAGTCCAATCCGCTGAGCATACCGCCGCAGCCGATCGACAACGCCCTCAGACGCCCCGGCCAGCATCGCCCCGCTAGTTACCGACACCTCTAGCAGCGCTGCCGTCTTGTGCATGTGAATAAACGTCAAGGTCTCTTCATCGACCAGCATTCCTTCTGAGGCTAGATCGACCACCTGCCCGCCGACGAGCCCTTCTGCACCTACCGCGCGTCCGAGCTGCGCCACTACTTTCAAAATCTGTCTTGGATCGGCCCCGTCTGGGCCTTGCGGTGTTTGGGTCGCAATCTGCTCAAACGCATAGGTTAGCAGCGCATCGCCTGCTAGCACCGCCACCCCTTCACCATACACTTTGTGATTAGTCAGCTTGCCCCGGCGATAGTCGTCATTGTCCATCGCTGGTAAATCGTCGTGAACGAGCGACATGGTGTGAACCATCTCTAAGGCGCAAGCTGTGGGCATCGCTATCTCTGTTCTAGCGCCTAGCATTTCGCAGGTGGCTAAGCATAGGATGGGTCGCAGCCGCTTGCCCCCGGCTAGCAGGGAATAGCGCATGGCCTCATAGATTTGTTCGGGATAGACCACTGGCAGAGCGGCGTCGATTGCAGCTTCTACCTGACGAGAGCGATCGCTAAGATAGCTTTTGAGATCGAAGGTGCTGGGGCTATCGAGATTCGTGGTCGCCATGAGAGGAGATGGGAGAGGATGGATGGTGTGGACTAATCACTACTAAAAGAGAGATGGTTGCGATCGCAATAACTCATGATTGTATTTTCTAACAACATGGTCACTGTCATAGGGCCAATTCCCCCAGGCACCGGAGTAATTGCACCGGCAATCGGCTCAACGCTGTCAAAGTCCACATCGCCAACTAACCTAGACTTGCCCGTGGCCGCATCTTCTACACGATTGATACCCACATCAATCACTATCGATCCAGGCTTTACCATCTCTTGAGTAACGAGCTGAGGAATACCGACCGCTGCTATAAGAATATCGGCTGAGCGGATCAGTTCAGACAAATTTTCTGTTTTAGAATGAGCAAAGGTCGGCGTTGCATTCGCTGCCAATAGCATCAATCCGATCGGCTTACCCACTAGAATGCTACGACCTAAGACCACGGCCCGCTTGCCAGCCAAAGGCAAATCATACTCTGTCAGCAGCCGCATGATACCGGCTGGCGTGCAGCTACGCAGCCCCGGTTCACCTCTAACTAGCCGCCCCAAATTAAGAGGATGTAGACCGTCCACGTCTTTGCGCGAATCGATCAGGCTCAGCAGGCTAGATGGCTCTAGATGACTAGGCAGCGGTAGCTGCACCAAAATGCCGTCCACATTTGGATTTTCGTTGAGCGCCAGGATTTCTCGGGCAACCTCATTTTGATCAATTTCTTGAGGCAGGTGCTTTCCCAAAGAGGCAACGCCTATGCGTTCGCAGGCTCGCTCTTTATTACGCACATAGGCAGCGCTAGCGGGATTATCTCCGACCATCAGCACAGCCAGTCCTGGTGGCCGACCGACCTGCTGGGTCCAAGCCTGAATCGCTGAGATGCGATCTGTTTGAATCTGTTTCGCGAGTGCTTTCCCGTCGAGGAGCTGAGCCATAATGTTAAAGTACGCTACCGACCCCAAAAGCCGAATCGAACTGCTGACAATTAAGGTGCTAGAACCAGACTATCAAAGCCCAGATCATCAAAACTTCAGTTGCCAGAACTTGAACTGCCAAAGCCTGAACTGCCAAAGCCTGAACTGCCAAAGCTCAGATTACCAAAGTACTGTAGCAAAAGTAACGAAAGCCGCTTGTCATCCGTCTATTGAATCTCAGTTTCTGCTAAAGAACCTTTTATGAAAGTATCCACAATCGGCTATCAGCTCACGAAAATATTGAGATTGGCTTCTAGATCGAAGAGCGCGTTGGTGCTATTAGTGCTGCTAGCTGGCTGCACAGTGGCAGAAACGGGGCCTGGCGTGCCGTCTGGTTCGGAAGTGCCCTTGCCCCCTGTGAGTCTGCCTGGTGGTTTACGAATGCCAGGATCGCCGATGGCGATTAATGCGCTCAGCGCTGAGCGGGCTGAGGACAAAGTGGCTATTTCTGGTAGGGTGATGCAGCGAGTTGCGATTCTAGACGGCTGGCTCTATCAGATCCAAGACGATACAGGCAGTCTTTGGGTTTTGACTCGTCAATCTGAACCTAGCGTCGGTGATGCCGCAACGGTGTCAGGGATTGTAAAATACGAGGCGATTGTGATTGACGCCATTGATGCCAGCGAAATTTATCTAGAAGAGCAGTCTTATCGCCTCGCTGAGCGGCCTTCTTCATCGGAGGAAAGCCAGTCGGAGGACAACTAATCGCGGGAAGCTAATCGGAGGAGAGCGAGTCGATGCCAGCGTACGGCGAGCATGCCATCACCCTAGCCAGCTTCGAGCAGATTGACCGAGAGATTGGCGAACATCATTTTACGGCAGCAGAATATGCGATCGCCCGCCGAATTATCCATACCACTGCTGATTTTGAATTTAAGCAGCTAGTGAAATTTTGCTACCAGCCGATAGAGGCCGCGATTAGAGCGCTTAAATCGGGCGCACCGATTGTCACCGATGTTTCGATGGTTGCCGCTGGTATTAGTACAGTGGTTGCTCGTACCTGGCAGTCTCAAGTCACCGTCGCTGTTCAGCAGGCAACTAATCCACTCAGCGCTAGAAGATCTGAGCCCGCTCAGCCCTCTCAGATCGAGTCTCCTATTCTCAGTCACAATCGAACCCGTAGCGCCATCGGCATGGCCAACTGTATCCAAAGTCATCCCGGTGCAATCGTGGCCATAGGCAACGCGCCTACCGCTCTGTTGACGCTCTGCCAGGCGGTAGAATCCGGACGCTGGCAGCCAGCTCTAGTCATCGGTGCGCCAGTTGGGTTTATCAACGTCGTGGAATCCAAGCAGGCGCTCGCAGCTCTGAAAATTCCTCATATCTTAGTCGAAGGCCGCAAAGGTGGCTCAGCCGTGGCCGCAGCGATCTTGAACGCGGTAATGATTTGGGCTTGGGAGCAGTGAATAGCACTTTGGGGCAGCCGAAAATTCAGGTGGTTGGCGTCGGCCTTAGCGGTGCTGAGAGTCTGAATTTAGAGACCTTAGAGATTGTCAGAGCGGCGACGGTTTTGATAGGGAGTCAGCGGCATTTAGACAGTTTTCAAGCGCTCGATCAGCTTGAAAATGATCGGGGTACTGGCCAGGATGCTGGCCGGAAAATACAGCGATGGCCGCTGGGCAATTTTTCTGAAGTGTTTGATCATCTGCGATCGCATCTCGCCACCCATATAGAGGCACGTATCGTTGTGCTCGCTTCTGGCGATCCGCTTTTTTTTGGCATCGGGCGACTGCTGCTCGAAAGTTTCCCAGCAGAGCAGTTGACGTTTCACCCTCAAGTTAGCGCTATTCAGCTAGCCTTTAGTCGCCTAAAAATTCCTTGGCAGTCGGCCACTTTGGTCAGCGTTCACGGTCGGGGCGAAGCGCTGCTGACCAAAGCGCTGAAGCGCGGCGATGAAAAAATTGCGGTGCTGACAGATTCTGTCTTGACGCCAAGTGCGATCGCACAGCTCGTTGAGGCGCTAGAGCTGCCTATCCAATACCAAATCTGGGTCTGCGAAAATCTAGGCGGCGAGGCAGAACGACTTGGTTTGTATAGCGAGCAAGCGCCAACCTATGCATCTCTAAACGTCGTCGTGCTTTTGCGATCGCCCGAATCTATCCCAAAATCAAGTTCAGTTCTAGATAGTCTGCCGCTGATTGGCTTACCTGATTCAGCATTCAAAGGCTTTCCCGATCGGCCCACACTGATGACCAAACGCGAAATTCGGCTGCTGATCTTAGGGGCGATCGCCCCTTTACCTGGTCAGGTCATCTGGGATATTGGCGCTGGTACAGGCTCTATCAGCATAGAACTCAGTCGGCTGTGTCCATCAGCGCAGATCTACGCCATTGAGAAAACCGCAATGGGGGCAGCTTTGATTGAACAAAACGCCCAGCGGTTGGCGATCGCGCCGATACAGATTATTCAAGACAAAGCGCCCGAGGCTCTCTCACAGTTGCCCATCCCCGATCGAGTTTTTATTGGCGGTAGCAGCGGTCGGCTTACCGATATTCTCAGCTATCTCCACTGGCGCTTTCAGCATAAGCGCGCCACCAATTTTCAAGACGATCTCCCTCATTCAGCCCGCGATCTAGCGCTAACTTCAGGGCGAATTGTTTTAGCGCTAGCCACCGTAGAAAGCGTAGCGGAGGTAATCGGTTGGCTCGATCGAGAAGACGCAGATAGCCAGACCTACATAGCTGGCCGGCTAGCATCTCTAGATAAACTGAAAGATAAGCCGAAGAGCAGCCGAAAGGTAGACTCGAAGATCAAACACACTTGGCAATATCAGCTAACACAAGTCAACATCTCGCGGTCAATTCCTGTGGGGCCACTGACCAGATTTTCGCCGCTCAATCCCATCACGCTGATAACACTATCGATGAACAACTCTGAAGAAGACTGAGCGGATTTATACATCTGCTTCACTATCATCATCATCATCGCGATCGCCCATTTGTTCGAGTCGAATGTGTTTATAGCCCAGCTTAATGATAAATTCATCGCCAGGCTTTAGCCCCATAGCCTGCGTATAGGTAGAACCAATCACAATCTGACCATTTTTATGAACGCTTACTCGATAGGTCGGCTCTCGTCCTCTACCATCTTTAGTCCCTTCAGGATTTAGTAAGATTCCCCTAGCCTCTAATAGCGCATCGTAAAAGTCCGCTAGGTTTACTCTGATCTGACCATCCTTTTCTGTGTAATACCCACACGCCTGTGCGCTTTCACGCTTGGATAAATGGGCTAGCTCATTTATTTTCTGGAGGAGGGCTTTCCCCTTCAGCAGTTGGTTTTTGTTCGCCATAACGCTCTTTTATTTAGCTTAGATTTTCTAGGCTAACCATAAGGTGCTGTAGCTAATATCCCTGCTTGCATACGGTCTCATTGAACAACCAAACGCAAAGGTAAATAGTAGTAAGTAAAAGTCACAAACAATACTCTTAACCAGAGATCAATTTTAATAGCTATTTTTTATGCTGATACATCAAGAATATCAGCATCGAGAGTATCAATGACTATACTAAAGTCTAGCCAACCGTTGCGACTTCATCAATACTGCATTTTTTGACGACCATTCTATTAGTTTGCTATACGGTTATAGCCTCTATGGCCAACAGCAAAATAGTCCTGAAAAAATAGAAAATCCTCAGCCGAGATCTGCCAACCTCTTTGAAACAGCGCTTTCGCACTAGAGGTACAAGATTGAATAGCGCTACATACACGACTAAACAATTCTTACTAACGTTATTTGCAGCTTTCCTTGACTAGCGCTCCTATACCAACGTTTTTATACCAGTAGTTTGTAGTTAGTCTGTCGTAAAAAATCTCTCTGATATATCCGCTAACCGCCTAATATACAGAAAAACGCTAACTGGTTATCTTTAATGGCAACACCTTCTCCTAGTACCCAATCTAGTACCCAAGACTCTGCAGAATTAGCCGAACAGCCACAGCCTAGCTTCGGCTGGACTCGATACGCCGAACAGATCAATGGCCGTTTCGCGATGATTGGATTTGTCGCACTACTCTTGTTAGAGCTGTTCACAGGGCAGAATTTTTTTACTTGGATAGGTCTCCGCTAGACCTATTGGAATCAGTCGACAGATCGACCTACTGCAGCGAAATCAGCTTACGAATGCATTTTGCAAAATGCTGACACCTAGACCTGTAGCGCAACATAGCTAGCGTACGGACAAACTATATGCTAGCTATAGCTGGACAACGCCATAAAATGTTGGTCATACCAAATCCCAACGCCTACCTTTTGAATCATCAAGGGCGTGGCAATATGCCCTTACGCTTGCTCGTGTTGAATCGAGGGTTGTTGGTCTCGGAGCTACTCTCATAAACAAAAAAGACTACACACTCTTTGCATAGTCCTTTTTTGCTTATTAATTTTTCGCTTGATCTATTCAGAGCTAAATCAGCCTGGGTGCATCCCACTTATGCAGAGCTATCGAGCCCTCATCCCCTAACCCCTTACTCCCGTAGAGCCTGCTCTTCTCGTAGAGTAGGGAGAAGGGTAACCAGATTCAAAATCCCTCTCCCATCGGGAGAGGGATTTAGGGTGAGGGCGAGCGATAACTTATGAAAGGGGGATGCGCCTAATCAGGCTTCTACAGAATGCATGCTTTGCAGTGTGCGAATCTTACAGTACAGATTTTATGAGGCAGACTTTAATGCCACGGCGTCCTTATCCTTGTAAGTGCCCATCATAGAGTGCCTATGCCAGACCAGTATTAGCACCACGGCGACCGGTAGCAAGCTCTACTTTTACAATAGTGCCTCCCATTTTCTGGATGCGCTGCTGCTCTTTAAACCAGTTGTCATAAGGAACTAACTTAGTAAAGTAAGTATTCTGGAGTTCGCGTTGAGTTCGAATCCTGGTTTGACTAGGGACGCAGGCAGTGACTCGAAACATTCGCATGATAATGGCCTCTTGGGTGTTTAATCTGAAGGGTTTAAATCTAAAATTCTGTTGCGGCGGCGGCGCTCATAGCTCAAGAACTGACGCACTTTTGCTATCTAAAACTGCTATCTGAAACGAATTCTTGAAATATACAAGCGCAGCAGATATCAAGTCAGAATCCTATAAGCCTTTACTTTTTGGCGCTGGCAGCAGCGTTCTCTCTGATTGGATATTTCATGCCGACTAAGCACTCGTCAAAACGAACTGAAGACACAGCTACACTTTGCTAGAAATCTCTTTGGAACTATCCTTTGGTCAAAATCGCTTTTTCAGTTTCTTTGACCAGACTTTTTGAACGGGACTTTTTGAACGGGGCTTCTCTCGAAAGCTGTTACCTATATGGAAAGGACAATCTAGAAGTCTGATAAATCAATGCTAATGTTTCGAAGCCTCTCAGATATTTAAAGATCACTTTTCGCGATCGCGCTAAACATCTGCTAAGCCTTCAATCCTTTAACACTCACTCCAGACTTCTAGAGTGAATTGAGGACTCGTCAAAAGACTAACAAGTTAGTTTTGTGCGAATCCAAAAGTGAAACAGGACTATCTATTCACCTAGCTCATCACCTAGCTGAGGCCAGAGCAGATGTAGTCAAGGTAAACGCCCATTTCTTTACCAGCGTCAGCACCAACCAGGCTAGCAGTGACTTCTTTGATCGCTTGGATGGCCTGAACGGTAGCACCGACAGGAACGCCCAAGGAGTTGTAAGTTTCTTTCAAACCGTTGAGCACACGCTCATCGAGAATGGAAGGATCGCCAGCGAGCATGGCGTAGGTGGAATAGCGCAGGTAGTAGTCCAAGTCGCGAATGCAGGCAGCATAGCGACGGGTGGTGTACATGTTGCCACCAGGACGAGTGATATCAGAGTAAAGCAGAGACTTCGCTACCGCTTCCTTGACGATTTCAGCGGCGTTAGCGCTGATAGAGGTAGCCGCGCGAACGCGCAACTCACCAGTTTGGAAATAAGCCTTCAGCTTATCCATAGAAGATGAATCAAGGTATTTACCCTGAACATCTGAAGCATTAATTACAGCAGTAATTGCATCTTGCATTGGGTGTGCTTCCTAAAAGTGGACTAAAACAGATGTAAACAAATGAGAAACAGCTGATTTCTCAGGTGATCGCTTTGGGAGCTAGCTTTGGGGGCTAGCTTTGGGGGCTAGCTTTAGGGCCGGCTCATGGATGGCTTACTGCAAGCCGCCGATGACGTAGTCAAAGTAAGAAGCAGCCTCAAGTGCCTCATCCCCAGACATCATGGAGCTAGCAACGCTCTTCATGCAGCGAATGGAATCTGCCATCGCTGGAATAGACGTGCCGAGCGAGTTATACATCTCACGAGCACCGACTAGGCCGATCTCTTCAATAGGGGCTACATCGCCTGCGACCACACCGTAGGTGATCAGACGCAAGTAGTAGTCCATATCACGCAAGCAGGTTGCAGTCATTTCTTCACCATAAGCGTTGCCGCCAGGAGAAACAACGTCAGGGCGCTTTTGGAAAAGCTGGTCGCCAGCAGTCTTGACGATGCGCTCACGAGACTCAGTCAAGACTTGAGCGATGCGAACACGACGCTCGCCAGAGGTGACAAACCCCTTAATGCGATCCAACTCGCCAGGGCTGAGGTAGCGGGCCTCAGCATCAGCATTCACGATTGACTTCGTGACTATACTCATTAATGGATTCCTCCGAAAGAATAAACCAGATGAGTTTCACTGGTTCTGTGTAAAAACAGATGAAAAATTAAACAGCTAAGCTTTAGTTCTAGACTTCGGCACTGTTTAAGGCGACTACACACAGCCTCGCTCAAAAATTTGGGCACAAACTAATGGTGTAGCTGCCTACCACACTATTATGAAGTCTTACGAGCAGCCAAAGGTATAAACTTTGTTACTTTTCTTGCCTGTGAACAAGCCTAGAGAGAAAGCAACAGAGATATCCCTTTTGAAAGCTTGTTCTCGTCTGGCTCAGCAGTCTTTTCTGTAAACATTTTCTAGTATTTCGCTTACCTTCTTAGAGGTTTAGAAACATTTCGTAATCTAATCCCTCAGTTTCCCAGAGGCTAAACTTTATAGCTAGCCGCTAATCAGTCGTTTGAAGAGCGGCTATTCTTCTGAGCAGGCAAAAAAGGACGCACAAAGGGTTAAGTGTGCATCCTTATGTCGTTACAGCTCTCGAACTAAGCTTCTAACGCTAATCCTCTAGTGCCCCAGCCATCAGTGGCAGCTTTTCAGATACCGATGTGGATGGATTTAGAGCGTCGAAACTAGGCACAACCACATCGTCGCTCTGCTTGGTCAGGCGATTGTACAGAATCTCCGTATTCGGGAAGTTGGCGGCTGGCAGGGTGGGGAAACGACGATAGGGTACTGTGTCTTCGCCGAAGTACTGAGCATACTCTGGGGTGTTGACTAGGGCTCGAATGAAGCCGCGAATGCCCTCTGATGCCAGTATTCTGTTGTACTTACGGATTTCTCCTTGATCTTGAGGGGCGCGGCCTAGGAAATGCTTAGTGCCTAACTCAATGACTTTGGTGTTTGGATAGGGCGCGTAGAACTCTTTGATATAGAGCTTGGAGTTGCCCAAGCCTTCCATGAACTCCTTAACATTGATTTCGCTATTAACTAACTTACTTTCTAGTTCGGAGAATTCGCTGCCTTTGACTACGTAGGGTTCGATATTGCGCTCAAATACCTGGCGGTAGGCGGCTTGGGCCACAGTCAGAACGGCAGTCTTCTCTTGACTAGTCAGTTTGAAGCGTTTGGTTTGCTCACGCTGTACGCTTACCCCTTGATTTACTCGCCTTTGAACCTCAGGGATTGGACGATCTTTATCAACCGTGCCTAGCTCAATAAAGCGAGGCGTTGTCTTTTCTTCTGGGCGAGCACCTTTTTCTTGAATGCTGCCGACTCTGAGCGATCGCATTGCCTGACCACCCGGTGTCAAATACCGCTCATAGGGAACCGTGTCTTCACCAAAGCATTCGGTGTACTCTTGCGAGTCGATCATGGCATCGATCAGCGCATAGAAGCCTTTCTTGGCGCAGATATCAAAGTACTGATTAGTCTCTTGTCGGCCATAGGTAGGACGGCCCAACAGACGCCGATGAATGTATTCCACCGCCTTCATCACATACAGAGAAGTCCAGTAGGTCTTTCTGAACGATTCGGACTTGGCAACCGCCTTGACGAACTCACGAACGTTAATTTCGTCGTTGTTGAAGCGGCTTTCCGCCTGGCTGATCTCTTGGCCCGCGTAGACCGGACGACCAAATACCTGCCGATAAACCGCACCGATAATGGTCTTTTTGCTAGCTTCAGAAGACTTGAATACTTTCGCACCCAAAGAACCAGGAGCCTGAGGCCGAGCTGCAGGATTGCTGAGCTGATTGTTGATACCTGCGCCCTGATGAATCAGAATTCGGCGGGTGTCTTTACTAAACGGTGCCGGGCTAGCGCTCGGATCGCGTGTTTCTTTCGGAAAGATCGCACCAAACTGAATCTCTAACGGATCGTTGCCAGAGCCGTAGACATGCTGATCTGGCAGCGGCTGATTGTAAGAGGCGAACAGAGTAACAAACTGAGGAATCTTGCGATACGGCGCGCTGTAGTTGAACAGCTCTTGCTGAGCGCCCCAATTGCGGCACTCTTGAGCCTCTTGGCCCAAGCCGCGAATGTAGGGAACGGTCTCTTCGCCAAAGTAGTCCGCATATTCTTGCGAATCGACTAGTGCGTCAACTAGCTTAGACAGGCCACCTTCGGAGACGATAGCAAAGTATTTTTGAACTTCTTCGCGGGAGCTAGGACCGCGCCCAAGGATATGACGAAAGGCCAGTTCCAGCGCTCGGCTGTTGATAAATGGCTCAAAGAACTGCTTTCTATATAAAGGAGACTTCGCTAAGCGGCGAACAAACTCCTTCATTGAGATCTCGTTATTTCTGACCTTGGATTCTAGATCAGAGATGGACTGAGAATAGGCCCGAGTAATGTCCCGCTCGAATACTTGGCGATAGGCGGCCTTGACCGCTTCGTTTTTCTCTAGTCGGGAAAGCCCAGGCTTCATTGCGTACTTGGGTCGACGCTCTGAGGCGTTGAAGTAGATCTGCGGTAGCTGCAAACCCTGCTGGTCTTTGGAGGAGCGCTGACGGAGTTTCTTTGAAGGTGTTGGTCCTTTAAACTCGCTCAGCATGATATCGAAGTACTGACGCAGAATATCTTGCGCTTCTGGGTCACCCTTGAAGTAGCCGACGGAGGCCCCGCGCATGGTTTGGATTGCCACGATAGTAGCTGGGGTTGAGCAGGCATTTTCAATAATCTCTCGCAGACCTCGAACATTTACTTTCAGAATGTTCGGATCGCCTGCCACTACCGCGTAAGTGAGATAGCGCAGGAACCAGCTCATGTCTCTTAGAGACTTTTGCATGTTGCTAGGACCGTAGCGAGATACGTTAATCGGCCTGAAGTTAGGGGGGGCCACGCCTGCGTCAGGGTCGTTTACCAACAGATTGCGAAGACCGCTGAAGATACCGCCTTTACCGTTATTGTTGCCGTCGCTGTTGGCCGCGACAAAGGTCGCGGTGCCTAGTTTGGAAGCCTCTTTTTGATCGAGCGGGACACCTCCACGGGTCATTTCCATCGGGGTGTCTTCTTCTGGCTTTTCTAGATAGGCCAGCGCCGAGCCACCGGTAAAGATACGGTTAGCGGCTTGAGAGACGATCAGCTCCGAATAGCGGGTGAGCGTTTGGGCGATCGCAACTCGCTTCATTCCAGAATTAAAGAAAGTCTTGAGTTCACCAAGTTCGGTGTTCTCCATATAGCGGTCTTTTTGCTCCGCCTGAGAAATCGTGGAAGCAGGCAAGGTTTGGTAAAGTTGGGGCCGTGCTACAGAGCTTCCGCCGCTAGCTGTCACTGTCATGGGTTCTCAAAGACTCCCTATATTTAAGTACTTAGGACTCGTTAAAAAAGTTATGTTTCCTTCGGTTCTTCTCAGGTTAAAACGATTTGGAATCGCAAATCCTGGATTGTTAAGAACCGTATTGTTTCCCGGACTAATAAAGTCAAAAGGCAGGAGGCTGATGAGTAGCGAGCATGTTTTGCTATTTCTGATACCGAATCAGCCTAGCTGAATCATAAGAGATCACAAGCGCTCTTCTGAGAATAGTGTGAACTTTTGTGAGGTTTCACCGCGCTTAGCGTAACTTTATTTGTCGCTTAGATTTCTTGTCTATCTGATTTAGCTCCTATCTTGGGGCAGCTAACAGGTTAAATAAAAGCAGCTTTTGAGAGGTGTTTAAACAGGCGATGCTAGGGAGGTTAGCGGGCACCACGTTGACCCCTGTCTTCGCAGTATCTTTTTCTTTAGCTCTTTCCCTTTAGAAAACCACGTTAATTCACGTCTTACGCTCAAATATGCAGCCTACTCAGCCACCTGCCAATCCTCAAACTAACCTGCCGGGACTTTCCGCCGATGCGTCCACGACTGATACTGCTGCCGTGAGTTCGGCAGTGGCCAAACTGTACGATGCCTATCCTTTTCCCCCCGAGCCCCTGCTAGATGAAGTGCCTCCTGGCTATAACTGGCGCTGGACTTGGCCGGCGGCCTACAGTTTTTGCACGGGGCGCAAGCCAGAAACGAACAGTGTGCGAATTCTAGATGCGGGCTGCGGCACCGGAGTCAGCACTGAGTATCTAGTGCATCTAAACCCAGGGGCTGAGGTGGTGGGCATTGACTTGAGTGCGGGAGCGATCGCGGTTGCTAAAGAACGCTGCCAGCGCTCCGGCGCAGATAGAGTCACCTTCTACAACACCAGCATCTATGATGTCGATCAAATTCCAGGTGAGTTCGATCTGATCAACTGTGTGGGCGTACTTCACCATATGCCCGATCCTATTCGCGGCATTCAGGCGCTCGCTCAAAAGCTTAAGCCCGGCGGCATTTTTCATATCTTTGTCTACGCAGAGCTAGGCCGGTGGGAAATTCAGCTGACTCAAGAGGCGATCGCACTGCTGCAAGGCGATCGGCGCGGCGACTATAAAGATGGCGTTGCGGTGGGCCGCACCCTGTTTTCCTCGCTACCGACAGAAAATCGGCTACGCAAACGCGAAGAGACGCGCTGGTCGCTAGAAAACCAGCGCGATGAATGCTTTGCGGATATGTATGTCCATCCTCAAGAGATCGACTACAACGTTAAAACGCTGTTTGATCTAATAGATGCTTCAAGGCTAGATTTTGTGGGCTTTTCAAATCCACAGTACTGGGACCTATCGAGGCTGATTGGGACAGCGCCCGATCTGATAGCCAGAGCCGCGCAGATGAACGAGCGCGATCGCTATCGCCTGACAGAGGTGCTCGATCCAGAACTGACCCACTTTGAATTCTTTTTGAGCCGCCCGCCGTTAGCGCTAGCGGACTGGGGGGACGATGAGACTTTATTAGCCGCTATTCCTGAAAGGCATCCTTGTATAGAGGGCTGGCCTAGCCGCAGCTTCTTTAATTACGACTATCAGGTGGTCTCGATTAGCGAAGCAGAGTTCGCCTTTATGGAAAAGTGCAATCCGGCTCAGGCTCTATCGGTCGCTGAAATTTTGACGCAGATAGATGTCCAGGCCCAAACTGAAGCACTCGAAATGGTGCGATCGCTTCAGAATCGGCAGCTAATCCTGCTAGCGCCGACTGAGAAAAAAACCACTGCTAGCTATTAAATCTTTCTGTAATAAGTATTATTGCCGTGATATGATTGCCCTTGGTTTCACAGAACTTAACTCTAGTTACTTAACTGTTTTAGAGCGTTTCGTTTGATAGATATTTTTATTAGGCGATCGCAAAAGAGCAGGTAAATCGGCAGGCAACTGACACCACTTCTTGGCATCATTTCTAACGTGACTTCTGGAGAAAAAATAGCTGATGTTTCTCTCAATCTCTCGGCGATCGCTGAAGAGAATATTGGTTCAGCAATTGCTGAGCTAGAGACCACCGAAGCTAGCGAGCAAGCCAACGAACAAGGAGATCTAGAAGCAGCGTCAGGTGAACGCCCGCCGCTACCACCCGCTTCTAAAACCTCCATGCAGGAGTACTACCGACTACAGCAAGACTTGCTTAAGCTGACCTTGGTTTTTACCGTCGTCATCTTCTTGGCTGTTTGGGGCGCTTACTCGCTCAATACTGCGCTCAACTATATAGTGGGCTCAGTCACTGGCATCGTTTACTTCAGAATGCTAGCGAAGAGCGTAGGTAACATCGGTCGCCAGCAGCCAACTGCCTCTAACGGGCCGAGCAGCGGTAGGTTAGCTATTTTTATCGGCGTTATGGTGGTGGCGACCCAGTGGCAGCAGCTCTCTGTACTTCCGGTATTCCTAGGCTTTTTGACCTACAAAGCAGCGTTGATTAGTTTTGTCCTGTGGACAGCCGTGATGCCTGGCAAGTCAGTAGCTTCAGAAGAACTGGTTTAGCGCTAGCCCATCATTGCCAGCTCTTGCTAGTCTACGAATCTTGTTAGCTAATGGAATTGTCAAGTAGTTGGGTTAATACAAATAGCTGGGTTAATAGTTGGGTTAATAGTTGAGTAATGGCTGTCGAATACCCAATGGCTGTCACTATCAAAGTAGCTTTATCGAGTTTCCCCTGGTTGAATACCTGGCTGAATAACTAAATTCAATGCACCGATGTTGTAGCGCAGACAACAAAGTTTGACTTCAACATGGCCATACCGCACTCTAGAGATCTAAACGGCGATGCTAAACACCCTTCACTTCTTCAACGCTTCACTTCTAGCCAAACTAGAAGTAGGCGAGCACTATTATTGGAAAATTGGCGGTCTAAACATTCACGGACAGGTTTTTATTACCTCTTGGTTTGTGGCTGCTGCTTTGATTGGTGTGGCCTTTTTAGCTACTCGCAAGGTAGAGCGCGTTCCCTCTGGCCTACAAAACCTGATGGAATACGCGCTAGACTTTATTCGCGATTTGGCCAAAGACCAGATTGGAGAGAAGGAATACCGCCCTTGGGTTCCCTTCGTCGGCACGCTATTCCTCTTTATCTTTGTGTCCAACTGGGCAGGTGCGCTGGTGCCCTGGAAGCTCTTTCACATTCCGTCGGGTGAATTGACAGCGCCGACCAACGACATCAATACGACCGTCGCTTTGGCACTGCTCACTTCGCTAGCTTACTTCTACGCAGGTTTTCGCAAGCGCGGTCTGGGCTACTTCAAACGCTACATTGAGCCAACCCCGATCTTGCTGCCTATCAACATCCTCGAAGACTTTACCAAGCCGCTCTCGCTCAGCTTCCGACTGTTTGGCAATATCTTGGCGGATGAACTGGCTGTGGGTGTATTGGTTCTGCTAGTTCCTTTGTTTATTCCGCTGCCTTTGATGGTGCTAGGTCTTTTTACTAGTGCTATTCAGGCCCTGATTTTCGCTACGCTGGCGGCTGCCTACATTGGCGAGGCCATGGAAGGCCACTAGCATCTGCAAGCTTGAGACATCAAAACCTTGAGAGATGGAGACTCTCGTTAATCTCACTCTGGGCTAGCCGTCCTATCTATTGAGAGCATCGCTAGAAATAACCCCTCTAGACTTGTGTTCGAGATAGTAAAAGGCTTGGACAAGACACTCTAAAATCACAAGGAAAAACATCATGAATCCTACTATTGCTAGTGCATCTGTTATTGCGGCTGCTTTGGCTATCGGTCTAGCGGCTATTGGCCCTGGTATTGGTCAGGGTAATGCAGCAGGTCAAGCCGTAGAAGGTATTGCTCGTCAGCCTGAAGCTGAAGGTAAAATCCGTGGCACCTTGCTACTCAGCTTGGCATTTATGGAAGCGTTAACCATCTACGGTCTAGTGGTTGCACTTGTTCTTTTGTTCGCTAACCCCTTCGCATAAGCATTCATTGGGCTGGGCAGAGAAAAGGAACCTGTTTCTTCTAGAAATTCGTTTCTTTTTCTACCCAGCTTTGTTATGTGTGCTCTACAGATGTGTGCGCTCTACGGCTGCTTTGCCTAGCCCTATTAGTTAATGTCGGTCAATCGATTCGACTAGGCTAGTTTGACTAACTCAATTTGACTAAGAGGCTCTAGCGGCTAAACCGAGCACAGTAAAAATTGTCTGTTTATTCAATCGGGAGTAGCTCGCTGAATGAATTTCAGCGAGGGTAAGTAAAGAATATGTGGATGGGACTGACACTATTAGCTGTTGAAAGTGTCGAAGCGGCTGAAGAAGCGGGTGGGTTGTTTGATCTAAACGCGACGCTGCCTTTGATGGCGATTCAGTTTTTGATTTTGATGGCGGTGCTCAATGCCATTTTGTACAAGCCTTTGGGTAATGCCATTGATGAGCGAGACGCCTACATACGCGGTGCAAAATCTGGCGCATCGGAGCGTTTAGCCAAGGCTGAAAAGCTCGCCGCTGAGTATGAGAAATCTTTGGCGGATACTCGCAAAGAGGCTCGCAACGTGATTGAAGCCGCTCAGGCGGACGCGCAGCAAACTGCCGCGCAAAAGCAGGCAGAGGCTCAACAGGAAGCGGCTAGTAAGCGTGAAGCGGTACAAAAGGAATTAGACGAGCAGAAAGCGGCGGCGCTAGGTCAGCTAGAGCAGCAGGTCGATTCCTTAAGCGACCAGATTTTAGGCAAGCTGCTGGGTTCGGCAGCCTAATTCGATGGCCTAATTCGGCGGTTTAGTCAATAGGACCTGATTAAAAGGGTCTGACTAGAAAAGTCGGGTTAAAAGGGCTAAGAAAAGGTGAGATAAAAGGTTGATTGCTAAAGGACGAACCGTCTAGCAGCAGACATAGGCCAAAAGAGACGAAGCAGTATTAGGTATCGAAAGTGTTAATGCAAGCGTGGGGGCTGCTAGCCTCTGAAACTAAAGGATTTGGGTTGAATTTCGACATTCTCGAAACCAACATTATCAACCTGGCCATCGTGATCGGCGTCCTTGTCTACTTTGGTAAGGGCTTTTTGGGTAGCAAACTAAAAGAGCGCCGCGAAGCAATCGAGACGGCTATTAAAGATGCGGAAGCGCGTCAAAAGAAAGCGGCGGCGTCTTTAGCTGAGCAGCAGCAAAAGCTACAGATGGCGAAGAAAGAAGCTGAACGGATCAAGGCAGAGGCCCAAACCAATGCTGAAGCAGCCCGCGAAGCTGTTTTGGCCCAGTCTGATAAGGACATTGAGCGACTAAAGGCATCGGCAGCGCAAGATATTTCTTCTCAGCAGGATCGGGTGATGCAAGAGCTGCGTCAGCGGGTGTCAGCCATGGCAATGGACAAAGTGCGATCGCGTCTGCCTGAAATTCTCAACCAGGACGTGCAGACCCGGCTGGTCGATCAAAGTATTGCCCAGCTAGAAAAATAAGGAGAAACACACGATGAGTATTGCTACTTCAGAGGTTGCCGCTCCTTACGCGCAAGCGCTGCTTTCTATTGCTAAGTCGAAAGACTCTGTCGATGCCATTAGTCAGATTGCGACTGATTTTTTGGACCTAATCAAAGAATCAGAAGGGTTCAGAGACTTCTTGACAAACCCTATTGCCAATACTGATGCCAAAAAAGGCGTCATCAACCAGGTGCTAGGGGACGATGCTAACACTGAGATGCGAAACTTCTTGCTCTTGTTAGTCGATAGAGGTCGAATCTATTTGGTAGAGCCGATCCTAAAGCAATTCCAGGCTCAGGTACGTGAGCTGAAGCAAACGGTGCTAGCCGAAGTCACCTCAGCCGTAGAACTTAGCGATGAGCAGAAAGAAAGCGTTCGTCAAAAAGTGCAGGAGATCACCCAGGCTAAAGCCGTTGATTTAGAAACGAGCATCGATCCAGACCTGATAGGCGGGGTTATTATTCAGATTGGCTCTCAGGTCTTGGATGCTAGCTTGCGCGGTCAGCTTCGCCGCATTAGTTTGCAGCTAGGTGTTTGATCAGCTTGCAGCGAGGTGTTCAATCAAAAACACCTAATTGACTTTGATTGAGCAGATATTTAGCTAGGACAGTTTGAGCGACAATTAGGCACAAACCTGTCTTCAATCAATCTTTTTCCATTTGTACATATCCGTAAGTTAGTAGAGCGACTCCTAATGGTAAGTATCAGACCGGACGAAATCAGCAGCATTATTCAACAGCAGATAGAACAGTACGACAAAGACGTTAAAGCCGATAGCGTCGGCACCGTTCTACAAGTCGGTGACGGGATTGCCCGCATCTACGGACTCGATAACACCATGGCGGGTGAGCTGTTGGAGTTTGACGATGGCACAATTGGCATTGCTCTAAACCTGGAAGAAGACAACGTTGGCGCGGTGATGATGGGCACGGGCCGTCAGGTGCTAGAAGGTAGTACGGTCAAGTCCACCGGGAAAATTGCCTCTGTCCCAGTAGGCGAAGCGATGCTAGGCCGCGTGGTCGATACCTTGGGTCGTCCAGTGGATGGTAAGGGCGATGTCAATACCTCTGAAAGTCGCCTAATTGAGTCGATGGCTCCTGGTATTATCGAGCGCAAGTCGGTATACGAGCCTTTGCAGACAGGGATTACTGCGATTGACGCGATGATTCCGATTGGCCGGGGTCAGCGCGAGCTCATCATCGGTGACCGTCAGACGGGCAAGACTGCGATCGCTATCGACACTATTCTCAACCAGGCCGACCAGGACGTAGTCTGTGTCTATGTTGCCATCGGCCAAAAGGCTTCTTCTGTGGCTCAGGTCATCGGCGTGCTAGAAGAGCGGGGCGCACTAGACTACACGGTTGTAGTCGCAGCAAATGCCAACGACCCAGCGGCGCTTCAGTACCTGGCTCCTTACACAGGCGCTGCGATCGCTGAGTACTTTATGTACAAAGGCAGAGCGACCTTAATTATCTACGACGACTTGACTAAGCAAGCCCAGGCTTACCGCCAGATGTCACTCTTGCTTCGTCGTCCACCCGGTCGTGAAGCGTATCCTGGCGATGTGTTCTTCCTACACTCACGGTTGCTAGAGCGCGCCGCCAAGCTTAGCCCTGAACTCGGCGAGGGCAGTATGACTGCGCTACCCATCATCGAGACCCAAGCAGGCGACGTCTCGGCGTATATTCCGACCAATGTAATCTCGATTACTGACGGTCAAATCTTCCTTTCTTCTGATCTGTTCAACTCAGGCTTGCGTCCAGCGATTAATGCGGGTATCTCGGTATCTCGGGTTGGCTCTGCCGCTCAGACCAAAGCCATCAAGAAAGTAGCCGGTAAGGTGAAGTTAGAGCTGGCTCAGTTTGACGAGTTGCAAGCCTTTGCCCAGTTCGCTTCTGATCTTGATCCGGCTACGCAGGCTCAGCTAGCAAAGGGTCAGCGCCTACGTGAGATTCTTAAGCAAAATCAATACTCGCCTCGTTCTTTGGCAGAGCAGGTCGCGGTTATCTACGCGGGTGTTAACGACAAGCTCAACGACATTCCCGTCGATAAAGTTGCCGACTATGTGAGTGAACTGATCGCTTATGTCAACACCAGCAAGAAAGGCTATGTGGACGAGATCAACAGCACCAAGAAGCTGACTGACGATGCCGTCAAGCTTTTGGAAGAAGCGATCGATGAGAGCAAGCAAGCATTCACGGCTGCATAGAGGGGAGGCAACTATAGGTCGCTGACTTATCTTTAAAGTAGTTGGCGACCTTGTGAGGAAACGATTATGGCTAATTTAAAATTGATTCGCGATCGCATTAAGTCGGTCAAAAATACCCGGAAAATCACCGAAGCAATGCGCCTAGTGGCCGCAGCCAAAGTGCGCCGCGCTCAAGCTCAGGTGAATGCGACCCGCCCTTTCGCTGACCGCTTAGCTCAAGTCCTCTATGGCTTGCAAAGCCGTCTGAAGTTTGAAGACACAACTGATCTGCCCTTGATGCAGACGCGCGATGTTGAAAAAGTAGCGCTGTTGGTGATCTCTGGAGACAGAGGCTTGTGTGGTGGCTACAACTCCAATGTCATTCGCCGAGCTGAGAACCGTGCTAAAGAGCTAAAAGCTGAGGGCGTAGAATTTACTTACGTTCTAGTGGGGCGCAAAGCCGTTCAATACTTTGAGCGTCGTAGTCAGTCCATTGACGAAAAGTACATCGGCTTAGAGCAGATTCCGACTGCTGATGAGGCTTCGAGAATCGCAGATGAACTGCTGTCATTGTTCCTATCTGAAAGCGTAGATCGAGTAGAGCTGGTCTATACCAAGTTCATCTCTTTGGTCAGCAATCGCCCTGTTACCCAGACGCTGCTACCGCTAGATCCACAAGGTCTAGAAGCGCAAGACGATGAAATCTTCCGGTTGACTAGCCGCGACGGTCGCCTAGCCGTAGAACGCAGCGAGGCACCGGGTACAGAAATCAGCGATTTCCCCAAAGATATGATCTTCGAGCAAGATCCGGCCCAGATTCTAGATGCTTTGCTACCGCTCTATCTGAATAACCAGATTCTTAGAGCCTTGCAAGAATCGGCGGCAAGTGAGCTGGCTTCACGAATGACCGCTATGAACAGCGCTAGTGATAACGCCAAAGAGCTAATGAAGTCTTTGACGCTTTCTTACAACAAAGCGCGTCAGGCGGCAATTACCCAAGAGATTCTTGAGGTCGTTGGCGGTGCTGAAGCACTAGGCTAAAAGCTGAGTCTTCTTAATCGCTTCAACTCAAAAGCAGGGCTGCGGCCCTGTTTTTTATTGAGTTTTTAGGCTCAGCATCGTGCTGCTCCAGATATTCCTATTGATCATGAGGATGCTATAGCTTTCCGCACTTTGCTTACTACACCACGAAAGGCTGCACCCCTTGTTTTATAACGCAAAGTGCCATAGCAAAGTAAGGATGCGTTCTTACTTTGTCTTGGTAGGCATTCCCTAGCGCCGTGCGACGACGCGGGTTCCTACCGCTGCGGGAAGAGTTGCCTGTTGCTCTGTAAAGATTTCAGCCGATAAAGATGTACTAAGCAACTCTTCGAGAGCTATAGAAAAGTGGTGTATTCTTACTGTGCTAGTTAGGTGGCTGCTGCCCTATACCGGTTTTAGCCGATATGACCATCCTAAACAGCCTGACAGGGGCTATATGTTCAGACTCACTATCATTGCTTGTTTTATTATTACTTGTTTTGTAACCCTGACGGCCTGTGGCCAAAACAGCACGATCCGAAGTAGGGCGTCCCAGGTTTCGGTTTATCAGATCAAAGGCGATCGCACTGAAAGAACTGCTAGCGTATCAGCTATTCTCAATGAGAATGTAGCACCGCCAACCGCCATTCTAGACGCAAACTTCCTGCAGCAGCAGTTGGGAGATGGTGAATTCGGGCCGTCAGATTACCAGACGTTTTACTTCGTCGAGGTAGCATCCCAAGACATTGCTCAGTGGATACAGCTTCTCACGCCGCTGACTCCATCGCCCAACTACATAGCACCAGCTCAGCCTATTGATTGGTGGATTACTCGCGACGATTTTACTACGCTACAGTTTTACGAACCGAGCGCTTTGTTTGGCGAAACTCATGGATGGGTTGGCGTCTCGGCACAGACAGGCCGCCTCTACATTTTCACTTTTACGATGTAATAATGACGATATGCGCTAGCCAGTCGTCTCTGAAGAACCTAAACCGGGTAATTATTTCGCGATCGCCCAGAGCGAACCACGCCATCGTGAACTACAAGATCTAGGATAGGTACGCAGTCTTCGAGCATATCTATTGGCTCGTTTGGTTTGTCTATCAGCGTGATAGCGACTCTGTTGGCAGCAATTGCTCTTTAGTGGTTTGGTAAATCACTCCAAAGTTGGGCCTCTATAAAAATATCGTGTTTCCTAGCGGGGTTAGTTCTCCACGCATCACCGGGCATTCCAAACTGTTCGATGACTTGAAGTATCTCATCTAGAATAAATACCTGGCCGTGATAAGCAGATTGGTAAAACGCTTTGTCAGACTGAGTCCTCAGCCAGTAGCTAACCATGCTATCGGGATAGGTAAAGCTAACTTGCACAGGAGAAACAGACGATAGCGGGAACTGGACTATCTTACTTTGCTCGTTGTAGCCTTCTTCCATCCAGGGGGAAGCTCCAACAGAAAAATATTGAGGATAAGCTGAGACAGGTTGTCCTCCTTTTTGAATAAATTCTTGCCGTAGCCAGGATTCTGTTAATTGCCTATGACGCAAATATTTTTGAGGATGCTTGAATCTACGATAGACTGCCCCCGTCCGCTTTCCTAAGCGAGTCATCAGTTCAAGTGCCTTATGATCGGGCAATGTTGAGAGCGTCTGAAAAGGTTTCTCCGCTCTGTGATAATAGTGGGTCAACAGTAGGTGCTTTGCAGATTCGACAATCACTTTTCTTCCTTCTCTTTCGCGCTTGGCTTGGCTTTTCGAGCAGTCAGCTTGTGCCAGGGGGCTTTGACTAGTCTAGGTAGAGATACTGTGAAAGTAAATCCGGTTTATTTATGAACTGTTGGAGATGCTATCTTTAGATTCAATGGTTATTGCTGGTCTCATGGCCTGTGGTCAAAGCACGGCCTAAAGCAGAGCGTCCAAGGTTTCAGTGTATGAGATTGAATGCGATCGCACCGAAAGAATCACTGGCGTATCAGCTATTATCGGTGCGAATACAGCTCCTCCAACCACCATTCTAGATGCGAACTTCCTTCAGCAGCAGCAGTTGGGAGACGGGAACTTTGGGCCCTCAGATTATCGGGCGTTCTACTTCATTGAGGTCGCACCGCAAGACATCGCTCAATGGACACAGGTTCTCACGCCGCTCACCGAAATGCCCAACTACAACGCACCAGATCAGTCTCGCGACTGGTAGGTTACCAGCAATGATTTCACTGAACTACAGTTCTATGAACCTGGAGTTCTATCTGATAGAGCACAGGGTTGGGTTGGCGTCTCGGCATAGACAGAGCGCACTTACGTCTTTACCTTTACGATGTGATTATAATGGCATGAATTGTTTATCTACAACACAATGAACGAGAATCAGTCCAAGGTTGAGTTTGATTTCAGTATCAGAAGTGTAGGCGTACTGATCTTTGTGATAGGTGTAGTCACTAGCCTCCAAAGTTGTTTCGAGGCTGCTTCTATAGAAGACGTGACAGAGACTGCTGAAGAGAGTCTGATTGACCAATCCGTAGATGACTTAGCCATCGCAGAACAGAAAGTTCAAGCTGCTCTACAGTCTCAGGCTACCGAACTTATCCTTTCAGATTTATCTCTATCAACACTACCCGCTAGCATCAGCGAGCTTTCTCAGCTTGAACGGTTAGAAATTAGGAGAATAGAAGGACTTCGCGAACTGCCCCTAGATATAGATCAGCTTACCAATCTAAGGTATTTAGCAATTACAGGAACGCCTATTACCTTCCTACCAGCCACTATAGGCCAGATTGAGAAGCTAGAATACCTCGATCTCAGGTTCAACAACCTTACAGAGCTTCCTGCTGAGATTGGCCAACTTACGAACCTCAAACAGCTCACTGTTCGAGGTCAAGCGTTATTCGAAACAGAGCAACTAACGGGCGTCCCGGCTGGGCTAGGTCAGTTAGAGAATTTAGAGCTTTTGGATATTAGCTCCAACCAAATATCAGACATACCGCCGGAAATAGGCCAGTTAGATAGCTTAATGTTCTTGCGCTTGAGCGAGAATCGATTAGAGAATTTGCCTACGGCACTAGGTGAGTTATCAAATCTACGATGGTTGGACTTAGCAGCAAACCAGCTTACAAGTCTACCGCCACTAGAACAGCTTACCAATTTGGAGATGCTAGATCTTCGGCTCAATACAGGACTGGAGGTTCCAGCTAATTTAGCAAGTTTTGAGAGTCTAACAGGTTTCTGGGAACCAGACTATATCGATCCCTACACACAATTGATTCCTTGGGATGAACAGTATCTCTAAGCTAGTTATTGCCAAAAAGATTGAGCGAATTCTACTAGCCAGTTTTTTACTCTATAGGTGGCTTGACAATCATCTTCGTTGTAGCGCAAGATAGTGTCTAGATAGGTGCGATCGCCCGTCGTCAGCCAGTCATCATACCAGCAGATCGACTGTGCTCCGTTGGCATCTTCATCTCTCCATTCAAACCCCATCCAGCGGGCCAAATGCTTGAGCGCGTAGCTTTCCACAGGGAGTGCAACAGAATCAACAACGCGCTTGTGAATATCAACAAATCTGTTCAGCAATCCGTTAATATCTGTTCCATTCGTACCGTAGAGCTGACCTAGACGAGCAACTGTTTGCGCCTCGTAAGGGCAAAAGTGATAAATTGGCGCATCGGGATAGCGATCAACAAGAGAGAGGAATTCAAACCAGGCTTTTTCTTCTTCTTCTGGTTTTTCAGCTAGCAGCGCGTGGAAGATTTGTTGTTGTTTTTCATTGTCAACAACCAGCACACCGTGAAGATAGATCAGATCTTTATCAGGCGCAGCTTCAATATCAAAATATAGCTCAATATCAGCCGTGGGCACTTGGTGTGACTCTAACGGAAAGTATCCGGTATGAAGCCTAGGAACGGCGGTATCGTGAGCGGTGGCCTGGGCCTGATAGATCAGCTTCTCGCTAATGTGATGCTCGGTGCCAAGCGCGGTAGTTAGCCGGGTAGCATTGACCTCTGCTAGCGCTTCTACGGTCGTAAGGCCCAGCGCTACTAGGGTGGGATAGCGAGGAAGTGTAACCCCTGGCAGTAAAGAGAGATGCTTAGTGGCCTTGGCCTCGGTGTAGCAATGGCTGAGCCAAGGGCACAGGCCGCAGCGATTACGAGAAATAAACACTTCTGGAGCCGTGCTTGACGCCATGATTTTATGGCAATCGTCTAGGGCTGCCTGCAGCTTTGGCACATAGCGTTCTAAGTTGACGCTGTATTGTTTATCTCTTAGGAAAAGCCCAGCCGTTTCGGGCCATACGCCTTGAGCTTCAGCGAGAAGATAGGCGCTAAAAGCAGCGGTAAGCTGATATTCGGGTTTGGCCTTTTTACCTAGCTTGATGCTATAGGGTACGTAGTACCAATCACCTAGCCAAGACTCACCGTGCTGTTTGACCAGCAGGTCGGGTTCGGTGCGATAGCGAATGCCGTCTGGCCCCTCAGCTACGAGTACACCGCGATGGATCGATTCTACGCCTTCGCTCATCATGCAGTATGTTGCCTCTGCGCCTGCTTCCCAGTCGTGGCGTTCATAGCGGGGACGGCTGAGGGGGGCGAACTGATTAAGAATAGACTGCCGATGGTCGGCGCTGTCTTGGCGGAGTTTGACGAAATAGTCGCTAGGAGGATCTTTGAGAGCGGGGTCGCCGTAGGTGTCAAGATAGGTGCGACGGTGACAGCGGCGATACTGAAACAGCATATGATCTGTGAACCACAGGGGAGCAGACCTTTTTCTTTGGAGGTCGCTGTCTTTGAGCTGCAACTGATTGCTTGACAAACTGACAGATGCCAGAGACTACTCTGCTAGCGTACCGTATTTATGGTGACCCGTTGTATGTAGCGGTGTGTCAAAGGTGATCGCACACCGCTACACCAAGAATCTAGCTATAAGAATCTAGCCATAAGAATCTAGCTAGCTGCTTTTAGCGCTTCAAGCACCTTGTTGTGAATTTCTCCATTGCTGACTACGACGCCTGTGGTGCTCAATCTGTCTGCTTTGGAAAAATCCAGGGTCTCACCGTACATGTCGGTAACCCGGCCCCCGGCTTCTTCTACAACAATCACACCCGCCGCGTGATCCCAGATTTTCTCTTGGTAGCCAGGATATTTAGGGGACGGCAACCGCAGATAGAGCACCGCGTTGCCAGAGGCGACTGCGCCATATTTAGCTTGAGAATCCATTCGCATAGATTCAGTCGTGACGCCTGCAGCCTGGGCGATCGCACTTTGCAAACTCTGATCGCCGTGCCCTGACTCCACGCTCTCTACAAAACGGAAATGCTCCTTATCTTCAGAGCTAGTCACCTTGATCGTCTCGGGCGTGCCACCATCAATCGCCTGCATCGTTGCCCCTTCGCCACGCACCGCGACAAACAAAATGCCAGTCGCCGAGCCGCCCTTCAGCTCTAGCGTCAAAGCTGGACAGGCCAAGACGCCTACTTTGATTTCACCCTCAGCTACCATCGCTAGAGCGACTGCGTACTGGTCTTTTCGCAGGAAGCCTTTGGTGCCGTCAATCGGATCTAAGGTCCAATAGCGGCTAGCCACTGCGCCATTACCGTGATCGATCCAGCGAGTTACTTCATCTGTAGACGCATCAGGAATCACTTCTTGAACGTAGCTAGTCACTTGCTTCAGTCGTTCTGCCATCTCGGGTGTTTTTAGCTCGGCGGCATCTTCTTCGCCAACGACAGGATCGCTAGGGAAAGATTCCATTAGCGCCTTACAGACCACCGCTTGAGCCCCGAAATCAGCGACGGTTACCGGGCTCTTATCTTTCTTTTCAATGGCTTCTGGCACCATCGTTGCGCGGACTTTTTCACAAACGATGGCAGCAGCGGTAGCAGCAGCAACGGCAACCTCTTTTTCCTGTTCAAAAGCCATAGAAATTCTCCCTGATTACAGTAATAAAAACAGTTCTTCTTTGCAGGTCACTTGAAGGTTAACTGGGAAGGTCAAGTCTAGAGAGGCGTCTCAAAACGCTATTGAGCCCAGACGCTTCTATAAAACAGATACTCTGACCAAAAACCTTCGCCAGGCCAAAACCTTTAGCCAAAAACCTTTATCAGTCTAAAAGCCATCAAGCGAACTTCAAAAAAAGGTAGCACTTAGTTTGCGGTTTCTTCATCGTCGGTATCCTCAGCCATACGATAAATTTTCGTCCAGTCGCGAGTGCCCCAATACTGACAGGCCATTGAGGCCGTTCGACTAGCTTTTAGCAGCGTTTCTGCAAACGTATGGGCTAGATAAAAGTGACAAAAAGCGCCGTGAAAGATATCACCAGCGCCAAGGGTATCTACTGCGCGGATCTGAGGAACCTCTAACTCACCGGAGGTCTCGCCATCTTGAAACAAAATCGGATCTGAGCCCTGAGTAATTGCGATTTTGGCTGCTGTGTATGATTTCAACCAATCAATGACTTCGCTAGTGTTCTCGCAGCCAGGGGGAAAGAAGTTCGCAGAAGCCACGATCGCATCCGCTAGCGTCAAAACGCTTTCGAACTCGGGTTTCCAGCTCCCTGCATCCACGACTATCGGAATCTGTTTTGCTTTTGCCCACTGGGCAATCTGGGCACTCACCGCCATCTGATGCCCGTCGATTAAGACGATATCAACGCCGACTAAAATATCTGAGGACACGGTATCTGCTGCGACTTTGATATCTTCAGCGCTGCGCGATATTACCGCTCGCTCACCAGAGTTTGCCGACACCACGATTGAAGAAACAGGTGGTGGTGAGAGCCTTTGATTATCCAGATCGGCTATGGTAACGCCTTGCCCTAGCAAATCTTCGCTCATTAGTCCGGTCAGCGGATGCGACCCGATGACGGCAGCTAGGGTCGCCTTATTTTTACTGCCTAGCTGAGCAAAGGTCACGGCTGCGTTGGTCGCAGGCCCACCCGCGACCATCAGACTTTTGGTGGCGAGCACCTTCTCGTTAGCAGCAGGCGGATGATCGGCCTGATAAATACAGTCGAGCGTAGTGACGCCGACAAAGAGTCCATGCTGACCTGCTGGCTGACTCATAGCTAATCTAGGATGGTTGCTGTTAGGCTTTTTACTATAAAGCTTATTTTGGCTCGTCCTATTAACGATTCGACGATAGATTTGGTGGCAGACTCAGCGGTATCAGCAGCGGCATCAGCGATAGATTCCAGTATAGAAACGCGCTCGCTTGAGTCTGGCACACTATATCTAGTGGGCACGCCCATCGGTAATTTGGAAGACATTACCTTCCGGGCTTTGCGAGTGCTAAAGCAGGCGGATCTGATCGCGGCTGAGGACACACGACACACGGGCAAGCTGCTGCACTACTTCCAGGTAACTACGCCGCAGATGAGTTATCACGACCACAATACGCAGCAGCGAATTCCGCAGCTAGTGAGAAAGCTACAGGCGGGCAGTGCGATCGCACTGGTAACTGATGCCGGGATGCCGGGTATCTCTGATCCTGGCTATGAGCTAGTCTGCGCCTGCGTGGAAGCTGATATTACGGTGGTGCCGATTCCAGGGCCGTCAGCGGTGGTGACGGCGATCGCAGCCGCTGGACTGCCATGCGATCGCTTCGTTTTTGAAGGCTTCTTGCCAGCCAAAGGAAAACAGCGCCACGCTCGGATCGACGCCCTTAAAACCGAACCTCGCACCAGCGTTTTCTACGAAAGCCCTCATCGCCTAATCAAAACGCTAAGCGATCTAGCGGCGGTGCTAGGCCCAGAGCATCGCATCGTTCTGGCCCGCGAGTTGACCAAACGCTACGAGGAATTCTGGCGAGGAACGCTACAGGAGGCGATTGACCACTACAACGCGATCGCACCAAAAGGAGAGTTCACGCTGCTACTAGCACCAGCGACGACTACTTTCTTACTCTCAGAAACAGAAGTTACGACAGAGTTGAAAAATCTTCTAGCCCAAGGTCAGTCTCGCACAGAAGCCAGTCGCGCCCTTGCCCAAATCAGCAGCCTATCTAGAAGAGAAATCTATCAAATCTCGCTAGAAATAGACATCTACAGTGTTTTGCAAGATAAAAGTGCGATCGCAGATCTGTCGCCAAATGATTTGCCATTAGATTGAATCTTTTAAGACCTTTTATAAAACCAGATCGCTTAGGCCCTACAGTCCATTCGCTAGTATGACTCCCTCGTGAACGTAGCCGTTTTAGAACCCAAGAATCGCGATAATCTTGCCACCATCCTTAGGAGCGGTCAGAACTTCGGCGTTAGGGCAGTGTTTGTGATCGGCGGATTTATCCGAGAGCAGTACAAGGGAAACATCCACAAGTTTAGCCACCAGATGAATACCCAAGACGCACTTTGCGAAGTGGCTCTTTTGTACTTTGAGTCTCTTGAAGGGTTCCTCAAACATCTTCCCGCTCAAACGACCCTTGTGCTTGTAGAGATGGTTCAAGGTGCTAGGCCGCTAGAGCGATTCGAGCATCCGCTCAACGCTACCTATCTCTTTGGTCGTGAAACAACAGGGATAACAGACCTTGAACTTAAGCTGATCCGCTCTCATTTCGCGACGCTGCAGGCTGAGATTCCTGCTCCTTACCGGCAAAAGTTCCAGAAAACTGCCCACTTGGCAGAGGTTTGTATTGACGTGCCCAGTTCGCTCAATCTCGGCGTTTGTGCCTCGATTGTGATGTATGACCGTCATGCGAAGCGTCGATGAAAAATCGTTTGACAAAGCGCCCTCAACTCCGCACAATGGAGATCGCCTGAGAGAGGGAAGCCTTTCCTTGCTTGAGGGCCTGTAGTTCAATTGGTTAGAGCACCGCCCTGTCACGGCGGAAGTTGCGGGTTCGAATCCCGTCAGGCCCGTTTTTTGTAGGAGCGCTGCATGCAGAGCCCCTATTCATTATCTAGATTTTTAGCGTGCCGCCGTATTTCACTGGCAGTTGAGGTTTGTGAGGCAGGTTCATCACATCGCTGTACAGCTTGATGTACTCGACCGCCGACTTTTCCCAGCTGAAGCTAGTCTTCATTCCCCGCTGCTGCAGTGCTTTCCACTGCGACCTGAAGCGGTAGGCTTCTGATGCTCTGACCATACAGGTAAACAGATCTAGCGCCTCATAGCGGTCAAAGCAATAGCCAGTGCCTGCCTCGTTGATCGGATCGTTGTGGCTGACCGTATCGACTAGGCCGCCGGTTCGACGAACGATTGGCACACAGCCATAGCGCATGGCAATCATCTGGCTAATCCCGCAGGGCTCAAACCTGGACGGCATCAAAAAGGCGTCGCAGCCAGCGTATATCTTGCGGCCCAAAGCATCGCTGTACATGATGTAGGCAGAGGCGCGGTTTGGATAGCGGGCGGCTAGCTCCCATAGCTGGGTTTCGTAGGTGCGATCGCCCGTCCCTAGCAGCACAAACTGCGCGTCCGAATAGGCCAAAAACCGGTCCATCGTCTGCAAGATTAGATCAATCCCTTTCTGCTCGACCAGGCGACTCACCATCCCAATCAAAAACTTATCTGGATTGACCTCTAAGCCCATCTCCTTTTGTATAACCGCTTTATTCTGGCCTCGAACGTCCAGCGTATCTGCGCCGTAGGCATATCCGATCTTTTTATCCGTTGAGGGATCAAAAGACTCTAAATCGATGCCGTTGACGATGCCGCTGAGCCGTCCGCTGATGAAAGAAAGCAGCCCCTCTAGCTCTTCACCATACTCAAGCGTCTGAATCTGCTGAGCGTAGGTCGGCGAGACGGTATTGACGCGATCGGCAAACTGTAGGGCGGCGGCCATGACGTTGTGCCCCTGCATATACCACGGGCACCAGGCGTTTCGCTCTAGCCACCAGCGCCACGGACCTTGGTAAGCCAGGTTATGGATTGTGAAAATGGTACCGATATCAGAGGTCTCGTGCATCCAGACCGGAATCATGCCGGTGTGCCAGTCGTGACAGTGAATAATATTGGGTTTCCAGTGGTTCCAGGCAAATTCAGCCGCGCCGTTAGAAAAGAAAGTGAATCGCCAGCCTTCATCGTCGCCACCGTAGACATTCTCTGGATCAAAGCAGGGGTGACCAAACAAATAAAGCGGTACGTCGCTATCAGGCAGCTTAGTCTCGTAGACTGCGAACGAATTGAACATGGCATAGCCCCACCAGATGGGTTCAGCAGGCACGTCAACTTGGCTAGATATGCCGCCATAGTAGGGCATAAAAACGCGAACATCGTGACCCATCGCCCGCAAAATCTTGGGCAACGTCCCGACGACATCGCCCATGCCGCCCACTTTGGCGAGCGGCGCGGCTTCAGCGGCCACAAACAAAATTTTCATATCAAGCCTTAGGTAAGATCACTGCCTCTTGTTTCAAGTTTATAGTGAGGCGATCCAATCTATGAAAAGAGTTGAGAGGCTAGCAGCTAGTTAGGCAATGACTGAAGTGATTTTGTCGGGTGGCTTTATTCGGCAGTCGTATCAGCAGGTGGCGCTTTAATAGCGACTTCCTCTTCTAGCTCGTCTAGCTTGATTTCGCGCTCACCGGGAACATGCGTTTTCATATGGTTGTGCTGCTGTTCGTTCATCTCTTTGAGCTGACGATTAGCAATATCAAAAGTGTCTCGAATGATCGCTTCTAAAGGCTTATACTGCACACCTTTATCAGGGCTTTTGTCAACGACAATCTCCCGATCTTCGGGCACGGTGATATCGAGCCGCACCCGGTAAGGAGAGCCGCTGTCGGGATGGTCATGGACTTTTTCGATCGCCAGATGGCAGCTACTGATTTCTCTGTAGAACTTCTCTAATTTGGCAATCTTCTCGGCAACTAAGGTTTCTAAAGCCTCAGTTTTATTGACGCCTCGGTAAGAAATTTCGGGGGGAACTCTCATAGATAAAACAGTTTGGATAAATATGGTTGGCTTACAGCCTTAATAATTTGGGCGATCGCACCAAACAAAACATCCCCCATAGGTCGAGTTCAGGCGGGTCAAAGCCAAACTTAGGATCGATTCTGGGCATTGATCACATCTAAGATCTCTTGCGCGCCCTGCTCACGCAGACGCTGGGCTAGCGCTTTGCCCATACTTTCTGCATCCGCTGGTGCCCCTTGCACAGTGTCTTTGATCAGCTGCTGTCCATCCAAGCTAGCTACGATACCGACTAAGGTAAGCGTGTCGCCTTCAATACCAGTGTTCACGCCGATGGGAACCTGACAGCCCCCTTCTAGCTCTCTAAGGAAGGCCCGTTCCGCATAGCAGCGCTGAGCAGTGGGCAAGTGCTCTAGCACTTTGATGACCGAAAGAATGTCCTCATCACCGCTACGGCACTCTATTCCCAGTGCGCCCTGACCGACTGCATGGAGGGAAATTTCGGCTGGGAGGAGTTGATGAATGCGATCGCTCATATCCAATCGATTCAGCCCAGCCGCCGCCAGCACAATTGCATCGTACTCACCGTCGTCGAGCTTCCGCAGGCGCGTGTTGACATTGCCACGAATATCTTTGAACTTGAAATGGGGAAAATGGTGACGGAGCTGAGCCAGTCGGCGCAGGGAAGACGTGCCAATTACCGCGCCTTCTGGTAGCGTATCGAGCTGTTTGTCCTGGTGCTTTTCATGCACGACCAGAGCGTCCGCCGGATCTTCGCGCTCGGTCACACAGCCCAGCATCAATCCTTCTGGTAGCTGCGTCGGCAGATCCTTGAGTGAATGCACTGCAAAATCAACCTTGCGGCTGAGCATGTCGTCTTCTAGCTCTTGGGTGAACAAACCCTTATCGCCAATTTTAGAAAGCGCGACGTCTAGAATCTTGTCGCCCTGGGTTTCCATTGTGCTCACCTCAAAGGTGATATCTGGAAACGCTTTGCTAAGTTCGGCTTGAACCCAGTGAGTTTGCACCAGGGCTAGCTGGCTTTTGCGAGAACCGATCCGGATGGTCCGAGTGGCAACATTAGAAGACATACTAAAGCGGGCGTTTGCTATGGTGACTTGACTGCGGCGTTTTCACGCAAGATCACTAGAATATCCCAATTAGAGCGTGCTCTATTGTCAAAGCATAAAGTTCTATAAACAACTGTGAACACTCCCTTACAAACAGCGCTGATGCAGAAGGCTGTCATGCTTTGTACCCTGTCGAGCATGGTATCGAGTACCGTTTGGTTAGGCATGCCGCTCGACCCACTGCCAAAAGCACTACCCAAAGCGTTGACAGCGCTGGTGACTCCAACTGCCCAAGCGCAACAGCTCGACCCGCAAGAGAGACAAGATTTTCTAGCCGATCCTTTGGAAGACCCTCGCGATCCGCTGCTGCCCGTCCTAGCGGTCGAAAGAGCGCTCAGTCCTCTAGAACTCAGTATGTTAGCAGCTGATCTAGAGAGCCTTCAGCGGCAGGCCGAAGCACTATTACAAACCGGAATGCTCCAGCAAGCGTTCGATCTACTGCTGCGAGAAGTTCGGCTGAGGCGTTTGTTTGGCCTAGACGCAGAGCTAGAGGCGATTGAGCGGGTGGCAGCTTTGGCCTGGCAACAGCAGCGTCCGGTGACGATACAGCTCTTGACACTGAGGACGCGGGAGATCTGGAATGCGGCGCAGACGGATTTGGGCGTTGAGCCTAAAGCGGTTTTAGGCGGTGTGGATTTGGGCAGACCAGAAGATTCGCCGATTAGCGGCGTGCCATCAGCAGATGAGCGGGCACTGACGACGCTAGCAGAAATATTTATCACGCTCAGAGATATTGATTCGGCGGTAGAAGTCTATCAGCAGCTAATTGTGCTAGCTGAAGACAACAACCAAGCGGCTACCGCTCAGCAGATCGCGCTAGCCGAGTTGAATCTGGACTGGTTCAAGTTTGCGGCGGCGGCAAATGTCTATTTGGATTTGCTGGCGCAGGCTAGAGAAAGCGGCGAAACCGATAGAGAAATCTTGTATCTAGAGAGGCTGGTGTATAGCTATCAGCAGGCAGAGTCTTGGCCAAATGCGCTGCGATCGCAAACTGACCTATTAGATAGATACATAGCAACAGGCGAAGAGGAAAAGCTACCCGGTTTATTGGTTGCGATCGCCCAAAACTATCAGGCCGTAGACCAGCCCAACAACGCTATTCGATACTATCGCTCTGCCTACGCCGCCGCCCAGCAACTAGAGCAATTCAGCTTCTCTGCCAAAGTCCTGCAAGAACTTGGCCAGCTCTACAGAACTGTTGACGATCTAAGCGAAGCCTTGATTTCGTACAATCTGCTCATCCTAGTCGAGCAACAGGCTTACAACGACTATGGCCTGATGAACGCCTACGACAACCTTGGACAGATCTACAGGCAACAAGGCGAGCTAGCAGAAGCCCTCAAAACTTTTCAACAGGGTTTGGTCTTCGCCGACAGGCTAGATCTACGGGTAGATTATTTCACTGAACAAATAGAAGCGATCAGCCAAGAACTCTCAGAACTTGACGTCCCCGACGAAATGAAGAGGAACTAGCTGAAGTCGAGGTATAGCCTAGTAGTGAGGTAATTGAATTTCTGCAACTTGACCAAGCCTTTTATTAGCGTTCTCAACAATCAGAACAGTTCAAAGTATTCTGGTTTCCTTGCGAGCGGGTACTGCAAGGCATCATGAGCTACGTCTGCCAAGGATTCGTTGTCGAGATTAAACCAAAGCCAATGGAGCGAAGTCGAGCACGGTTTTGGCATGTAGTCATTTTTACAGATTGCTAAGTAAATTTGCTTTAGAGTTCTTAATTAAATGTTGTCAAATTAAGTCGAATTTATTGTATGCAATTCGTATGCAAAACTTTGCGGCTTTGCGACGCGCATATTGAATATCTTCTGAGATGCAACAGATTACGAGACCGAGTTGTAGCCCAGCAGAGCCATTAGTCGACTGTGACTTGGATAATCAGCGAACCTTCTTTTCAATTAAATGTTTGTAGGGGTTCTTGAATCACTTCAAGTAACCTATTGGGACAAAATTTGGAGATGTAAATATGACTAGCCCACGTAATATTATCGGTGTCGGTTTGTTGGCTCTAGCTACGGTGGCCTGTGGAGGTCAACAAGTGACTGATGGCTCCCCGTCACCGACTGCTATCGAAATTAGCAGTTCCTTGCCAGAAGATTCTTTCGCCGGAGTATTTTTGCGGGAATTTGAAGAGCGAGTAGAAAGTGAGCTAGCCGATGAAATTGAAATCGAACTCTTTTTCGGCGGGGTTCTAGGCAGTGAACAAGATGTGCTTCAAGGGCTCAAGGTCGGTACCCATCAGGCTACACTCTCGGCATCAGGCGTGGCGGAGATTAATCCCCGTACAGCTATTTTTGATTTACCCTACCTGTTTGAAAGTCGTGATGACGTGACTGCGATGATGGACGGCCCCGCCGGAGATTTACTGCGGGAAGGTTTTGCTGATCAGGGTATGGAGCTACTGGCTTTATGGGATAACGGATACCGTGTCATTACCAACAACGTTCGTCCAATTGAAACGCCGGCTGATTTGGGAGGGTTAAAGCTGCGTACCCCAAATAGTGCGTTTCGAGTTGCCATGTTCCAGACATTAGGAGCCAACCCGACGCCGCTATCGTTTAGTGAAGTATATTCCGCTCTAGACCAAGGCGTGATTGATGGACAAGAAAACCCAGTCAATGTCGTCAACTCTGCCCTTTTGTATGAAGTGCAAGATTATCTGTCAATTTCCAACCATGTTTATTTGCCTACTTTCTTGCTGTTTAGCGAACAAACTCTAACGTCTATGCCTGATGATGTTCGAGAAACGCTGACTCAGATCGCTGTTGATATGGGTGATTGGTCTCGCGAATGGGGCGCAAGCAATACGGTGGAAACTTTGGCAAGTCTAGAAGAGCGAATAGAGATTAATGAAGTCGATTTCGAGGCTTTTCAACAGAAGGCTCAGCCGTTGTACACCAGCGATGTATTCATTGATGAAATTGGTTCAGACATGATTGAGGCCACGTTGGCGTCCCTAGGCAATACTCAGGTCGCTCTTGAGGCCAATGCCAGCAGCACTAACGCTAACAGCAGATTAGGGCAATAATCATGACGAAATTGTCTCGGAAAGAATCTTTTATATGGTGGATTTCAAGAATTGACCGATTCATTTTTACCCTTGTAGATTGGATTGTTGTAGCACTCGCTTTAGCTATCTCGATAGCAGTTGTGGCAACTGTATTTGCCCGGTATGTGCTGAACAACTCATTTTCTTGGGGAGAAGAACTACCGGGTTTATTGCTGATGTGCCTCACCTTTTTTGGGGCGGCATGGCTAGCCCGGTACAACGGTCACCTCGCCTTTGATGGCTTACTTTCGTTATTACCTCGACGATTGAGACAGATCGTTCAAACAATCAACCTGCTCCTTGTACAGTTTTTTTTAGTCGCCTTAACTTACTACGGCTGGGTGATCACTATAACGACTGGGCAGACCAGTCTAATCACTCTAGATTTGCCTCAGGCGCTGTTTAGGGCCGTCATTCCTGTGTGTGGGTTGATTATGATCCTTGCCTTTAGTCGTGAGCTGGTGATGGTATGGCATTCTCCCACCCCTCCTGGCTCTGCGCCTAATCACGACGATTACGAAGGTACATCAGCCTAAGAAAAGTCAACCATTAGAGAAGAGGTTTAGCTGTGGCTGCTTTCGCTTTGGGCTTAGCGAGTCTAAATTACGGATATTTGATTGTTTTCCTAATTGTGCTGTTTATCCTAATGGGGATGCCGATTGCCTTTGCATTAGGAACAACTGCGGCGATCGCAATCATGCTTGACCCGGCGGTAGATCCTGCTATCATCGGCGTCATTCCCTTCGGCGGGGCAAATAACTATCTACTTGCTGCTGCCGTGCTGTTTATGGTGACTGGGGAATTGATGAATGAGGGAGATATCGCCAGTCGCCTGATTAATTTTGCGAGTAGCTTGGTGGGTCACATTCGCGGCGGACTAGCCCATGTGAACATTGTTACTTCGCTATTTTTTGCAGGAATCTCAGGGACAGCAACGGCAGATGCAGCGGCAATTGGCTCTGTCATGATTCCTCAGATGGAAAAGCGAGGATTTGCAGTTAACTTTGCGGCGGCGGTGACGGCAACGTCAGCAACTTTATCCATTATTGTTCCTCCTAGCCTCAATCTCATTCTCTATGCCTACGTGTCAGGCACGTCAGTTGCTAGGCTATTCACAGCCGGAATCGTTCCAGGGTTGTTAGTCGCAAGTGGTTTGATTGCCGCTGCCTACGGCGTTTCTGTCAAAGAGGATTATCCAGTTGAGCATAAGTTCAGCTGGCGTCGAGTTGCAGATACAGGGAAGTCTGCTCTGTTACCTTTGACAATTCCGGTTCTAGTGCTGTGGGGATTGCTGGGTGGCGTTTTTACAGCGACCGAAGCCGGTGGAATTGCTGCTGTTGTCGCCCTAGTGCTTGCCGCTGGAGTTTATCGGAATGTGTCGGTTAGGCAGCTAGTTTCAGTGCTGCGATTAGCGGGCCAACGGACGGCCATGCTGATCTTCATCGTGTCTACGTCTTCGCTGCTTGGATGGTATCTAACGCGGCAGCGTATCCCTCAAGATATTGCAGAGGGTATTCTAAACGTTTCTGACAACTACTGGATTGTTTTAATCCTACTTAATCTCTTTTTCCTATTCGCGGGCACAGTCATTCACGGCACTCCCGCAATTCTGATGTTGGTGCCTATCTTTATTCCTCTAGTAGAACAATTAGGCATTGACCCAGTGCATTTTGGCTTGATTGTGACCTTGAATTTGGGTATTGGTCAGCAGACTCCACCAGTCGCTTCTGTTGTGCTAATAACCTGTGCGGTGGCAAATATTTCAATTTCTCAAATTCTCAAGCCCCTAAGCTACTTTTTGGGGGTGATGCTGCTTTGCTTGATCATCGTCAACCTTTTCCCAGGACTCTCTCTATGGTTACCTAATCTTTTAGCCCCGGAATTTTAGAAACTGAGTTTAGGGGTATCGTTGGTTTCCTGCTTCAGACATCTAGCGTAATCTGGTGCTCTCTTGAGTCCTATCAATTTATGCATATCCTTCTGGTGGATAGTAATTCAACGCTGCAGGCAACTAACCGGATGATTGAAGTCACCTGCACCTTTGCTTCTTTCGGTATGACTGTATTTCGCTGGTATCCTAGTGCTGCGTGCTCAAAGACTAGAACTGGTAGCGGTTCTCTAGCCAAATTCTCATTTCTGTCTCTGACGCATTGCGAATAATTTTTCCAGACGCACCATCGTAGGCATTCCATAAAACCTGACCAGCAGTGTCTTGGGTTGACCACACCTGGGGCTCAGCAGTTCCTGCCATTTGCGAAAGGAGCGTACGGAACAGATTTTTCAGCCAGCGCTTGAGATCTGATTGCCCTTTTGACTGGTTTGATGCGATCGCACTACGACGTAGAGGCCAGTAAGCCTGGTTGAGCTGAAAAGCGGGAGCAGTATAGGTTTTCATATGATCGGTTCCTTTATTTGACGACTGAATATAGTGTAAAAAATTGTCAAATTAGATACCAAAACTAGCATTCACTGCTCACATGAGAAGGTTTGATACTACGGTGACCTGCGCTGAATATTAATCCTGCATTCGGCGCTCACTATTTGGCGAGACGACAACCTTCGTTCAGTAAAGTTAAGGGCGTTGCTGAATGAGGGTATGAACTGATTTCTACAAATTTCGATATGTTTGGACTTAGGGCTTAAACTCATACTGTCTGTTCAGCAATGCCAGAACTAACCTTGCTGTTTTGTCACTGCCACCGTCAGATACACAGTCCTGAAATAGTTGGCAAATAGCGACACCCGGCATAGTCCGGCGCATAGTTGCAATCAGTCCATCTTATGTAGATACTCAACGATAGGCAAAGAGAAGATACATGAGTAATAGAAGGCAAAGATCAAACAGTTCTAAGTCTGCTCTACGGACGGTTGCTGAAGACGTCTTGGGCGTTTTTATAGTTTTAGTATTCGTCGCTGTTGTTCTTATCGGCTCAGTCCTATCCTTTGGCATGTTCCCAAGCGTGTTGATAGCAGGTTTTATTGTGTACGGCTTCTCAAGTAGCCTTCTGCTTTTCTATCTCTTTGCAGCTACACTCACGGCGAGTGCTCTGTTGTTAGGCTTCATGCCTATACTAGGCCAAGGTCTTTACTGGTTCATTGTTAGAGATTGGATAATATCAGGCTTTCAAGAAGGACTAGAGCCTAACCGATTGACTACTCTGGTTGTTTGGAGCGGTTTAGCTACCTCCTTTTGGAAAAGCCTATCTGTAATTTTAGCTTCTCCAGTGTTTGCGTCATTCACACCGAAGTTCTTCAAACAATACAGTAGATTTAGCAAGCAGAATCCAGTTGAGCAAAGAAATCCACAGCAAAACTCAGTTGAGCAAAAGAAGCCACCACAAGAATCGACTAAGCAGAATCTCTCTCAAACATCTTTTGCGCGCGCGTCGGAAGAGTTTTGCTTGCAGCACCTACCCAGCATATTCACACATTGGGACAAATCCGAACTACAGACTCTTAAATGTAACTACGAAGACTTTGAAAATAGTAGCAGCCGTGACTATCTTGCTCTGCTGAAGAAAAGCGCAGAACGCTTCGAGCGAACAATTAATTCACTCGAGCTTTACCGCAATAAGCTAGGACGCATCAGGTTCGAGAAAGAAAGGCCATGTATGGATCTAGTCCGAAGAGATACACCACGATCTGTCCCTAGCAAGGAAACGTATATGACTAGATTCATATACAAAATTGCGTTTGAGCAGGAAGTTCGCAGTGCCTCTTTCGTAAAATCGGCGCGTATAGAGGCAATCACGATATATCAGCGCAACGATATCCGACTACTATGTCTTTCCCTAGATGAATCAGCTTTGTAGCAACTTGTTTTCGATAGAATAGTGACTGAAGCGTTCACCACTTTGTCCCACATCTTCTCTATCAGTGAAACTGCCATATGAGAGCAAATTGCCAGCTAGCCTGTAGGTGTATCCAACGCTAGCGCATAACAATTCGAAGATCAGCAATTTGATAGGGCAAGATCCTAGTGCAGGATCTGAGAAAGAAAAGTCTTTAGCCGTTCTTCTTTGGGATTGTTGAAGAACTGATCGGGGGTCGTATCAGCAATTAGGCTGCCTTCTGTCAAGAAGATAATGCGATCGGCAACTTCGCGGGCAAATCCGACTTCGTGAGTGACGCACACCATGGTCATGCCAGATTCTGCGAGCGATCGCATCACATCTAGCACCTCGCGCACCATCTCTGGATCAAGGGCGGAGGTGGGCTCGTCAAACAGCATGACTTTGGGTTTCATGGCTAGGGCTCTGGCGATCGCTACTCGCTGCTGCTGACCACCAGAAAGCTGACCTGGATATTTTTCGGCCTGGTGAGCGATGCCGACTCTTTCGAGTAATTCCATCGCCACCTGTTCAGCCTCGGCCTTGGACAGGCCGCGCAGCTTGATCGGGCCGATAGTAATGTTTTTAAGAATGGTGAGATGCGGAAATAGGTTGAACTGTTGAAAGACCATACCGACTTCGCGGCGAACTAGCTCGATTCCTTTCTTGCCATGAGAAATAGGAGTGCCATCGATCTCAATGCTGCCTTTCTGATAGGGCTCTAGGCCATTGAATGTTCGAATAAAGGTGGATTTACCAGAGCCAGACGGCCCCATCAGCACGACCACTTCTCCTTTGTTTACCGTTAGGCTCACGCCCTTTAAGACATTGAATCCATTGTCGTACGTTTTTTCGACGTTTTTGGCAACGATGATCGGTGACTTTTCTAAGGTTGCGGTGCTAGCACCGTTTAGATCGGGTTGTAAGCTTGTCATTTGAAGGGCTCCTGTGAGGATAGATGGCTGTGGGGAATAGCAACGACGCTGTCAGTTTGGTTTGTTGATTTATTTGTTAAACCGATATCTCTTTCGGCCTTGTATGGTTTTGTATGGCGTCTGGGCTCAAGTGGTTTGGGCGATCGCCTCAGGTAGCGGCTCGCCAAACCACGCTTGTGACATTTCGTTGAGTCGCCCAGATTGCTTTGTTAGCGCAATGATCTCATTGATTTTGTCAACAAATTCGGTATCGCCTTCTCTGACGCCGACGTAGCAAGGAGAATCTTTTAGGATGAACTTGCTAGTAATCTCACTGGCAGGATTATCGCGAATGAGTTTGGCGGCTACGATGTTTCCAGTGGCGATCGCATCCACCTGACCAGACACCAGCGCCGACGCCGTCAGGCTGTTGTTGGCATATCGCTTGATATCGACGTTGCTGATATTCTCGGTCAGACTAGAGATTTCCAAATCTTCTAACGATCCTTGGGCTACTCCGATAGAGCGGTTCGAGAGATCTTCAATCACTGCAATCTCTGCGCTAGGCCCACCGTAGATCGCTGAAAAGAATGGAGCGTAGGGCTCAGAGAAATCAATGATCAAATCACGCTCGTCATTTTTTCCGAGGCTAGAGATAATCATGTCCACCCGATCGGTTTGAAGAAATGGAATCCGATAGCCACCCACGACAGGGATAATCTCTAGCTCGGCGTTTAATCCCTTGGCAATCTCTTTGGCCATATCAATGTCGTAGCCGATTGGCTCCATAGAGGTGTTGACAAAGCCGAAGGGCGGAAAATCCGAAGGCACCGCCACTTTAACCTGGCCGGATTCTCGAATTTGTTCTAGGGTCGCTTCGACCGGAAGCTGAGCAATATCCTCAGGCGTAATCTGAGCTTGTGACCCGACTGAAGTGGGTTCGCCACCGCAGGCGGCAATGCCGAGAGCCAGCAAAAAGCTAAAAAGACAGAAGGCAACAAACCTCTGCCACTTTGAAAACATTGCGCTTAGCAGCTCTAATACCATCTGTTCTACCTCCGAGGTTTTCTCTAACTGCTTTTTCTTCCGTTGCTGAATTGCTGAGATGCTTAGGCGTTTACTTGTAGGCCAGCTTTTTCTCTAGCCGCTGGCTCCAGGTCGAAAGCGGATAGCAAAGGGCAAAGTAAATCAGTCCGGCTAGGCCAAAGATCAGCAGCGACTGCAAGGTGACATTATTGATCAAAGAGGCCGCCCGAGAGAGTTCGGTAAAGCCGATGATAGAGGCGAGCGAGGTGCCTTTGATTACCTGTACTAGAAAACCGACTGTGGGTGCGATCGCCAACCGCACCGCCTGCGGCAAAATGATTAGTTTCAACTGGTCGAAATAGCCAAAGCCAATCGCCGAGGCTGCTTGCCACTGACCTCTGGGTACAGCCTGGATAGAGCCGCGCCAGATGTCGCCTAGAAAGGCACTGGTATAAGCGGTGAGCGCTATGGCCGCAGCGACTAAAGGCGACAGGTTGATGCCAGTAACCACCGAGAAACCGAAGAATGCTAAAAACAGCTGTAGCAGTAAAGGGGTTCCTTGAAAAAATTCAATGTACAGCCAGCTAATCCGACTTAGCAGCTTGTTAGAAGAGATCCGCATCAGTGCGATCAAAGCGCCGACTAGTCCACCCCCCACAAAGGCGATCAGAGATAAAATAATTGTCCATCTGGTGGCTATGACAAGGTTGATAAAAATACGAGATAGCGTAAACTCGTCCATGGCTACCGTTCCTAATAGTTGGCTTGGGATAGTTGACTTTTAGCGGATTGGTTAGAGAGTTAGTTTCTACGAGAAAGCTAGATTTTCAAGCCAGTCTGCTTCCTGCCTACACTGCCTATTGCCTGTACTTAGCAAACTCAAAAAAGCGAGATTCTATGACATAGGCCAGTGCTTTGACAATCCAAACAATCGCGAGATAGAGAATCGCCAAGGTGAAGTAAATCTCAAAACTGCGAAATGTTCTAGCATCTAGATAGTTGCCAGCATAGGTGAGATCTTCAGCCGCAATTTGTGAAACCACGCTGGTAAACAAAACGGCCAGAATCACCTGCCCCACTAATGAGGAGTAAATATTAGCTAGAGCTGGCGGAATCACGATATGACGAAACACGTCTAGCTTGTTGAAGCCGATGGCCAGACCGGCTTCGACCTGCCCTTTTGGAATGCTCTCTACGCCTGCTCTGACAATCTCAGTCGAGTAGGCACCAAAGTTAATTGCCAGAGAAACAATCGCCGCTTGTTCTGCTGAGAGCTTCAGCCCTAATGCTGGCAAGCCAAAGAAGATAAAAAAGAGCTGAATCAGGTAAGGCGTATTGCGAATAATCTCTACATAGGCCAGGGCGATACCATTGAGCAAGCGGTTCCCAGAAGTCCTAAATAGAGAGCCGACAATACCAATGACTAAACCAAACGCCACGGCCAGTAGCGATAGTCTTAGCGTTAGCCACGCGCCTGCTAACAAGACACCGAAGTTGTCCCAGATGACCGAGAAATCAAACGAATAATCCATAAGCCTATCTAGTTCTGCTGACGTTGCAAGCGGATGATTTGTATACAACGTAGAAGATGGCTTGACTTAAGTTTGTGCTGGTTTATACTGCCAAAATGATTTCGACAAGAATCTTTAGGCTATGTCTGTTATTGAGAAACCAATGGGCCAATCAAGTGAGCAATTAGATGGATTAGGTTGGGGCTCAGACGCTGATAAAATTCAGTTGGTAAAGGTTACGATCCTTTGAAAAAAATTGCTTCCTTCTTTCAAGCACTTTCTTTTTGAGTTCTCTCAAGCATTCTAAGCAGCTAAAAATGCCAATTACCCAGTCCCTTTTAATAGTTACCGCCCTCGGATTTGTCAGTGGCTTTTTGATCACGCTTCAAGAGGTCGGTTTAGACTATCTAGTCAACAAAGAATGGTTAGGCTGGGGCATTACTCTTCGCAAATTCGCCTTTAGTACGCTGAGTTTAGCGGTGCTATTTAGCATCGGCGGCGCTTTGATTACCAACTGGGAGCCGGTGCGATCGCTCAACATTGCCCCCGAAGGCATTGTCCCCTTCTTCTTCAAAACCGCCATCTTCCTCAGTATCGTCACGCCCATCAGCAGCCAGATCAGAGTCGCTCTAGCGCAGCGCCAAACCACCCCTGAAGACAGCAGCCAAGAATAAACTCTACTGGTTCACCGATGGAATATTTCACCGCAACCGATAAGACAGTGCTTTTTGGAATAGCCGCCGGTCTATTCGGTGGATTGCTTAATAGCGCCGTAGAAATCATGCTCAAATGGTGGAACAAAGAAACACTAGTCAGCCAGCGTGAACTCGTGGCTCGATCTCTTTTTCGTAGCCTCATCTGGGCAATCGTTTACGGTGCTGGTGCCTTTATCCTCATACTCTATGACACAAAAACACCTTTGCAGAAGATCAATCAATACCTCTTTTTCATTACACTCTGCTTAGGCTTAGGCGAACCCTTCTACAACCGTGCATATAACCGGGTCTGGAACTGGCTAAGCAATAGATACAATGCCTAAGCCCGTGACTGTTGAGACGCGATCACCTATATAACGAGCACTCGAAACTTAGCCAACCAGGTGCAGTCTAGAAATAACTGCTTAGACAGGCTTACAGTAAATCCGCAGCTTTCGCTAGAATCAAACAACAGGCGTTTGACTAGTGTTCTTATGGTTCAATCTATCAGTCTTGATATCCCAGATAGCATTGTTCGACAGGCTCAGCAGCTTGCTAGCCAAAGCCAGCAGCGTCCCGAAGATATTCTTTTAGAGTGGCTCACTCACAGTTTCATAGAGCACCCTGTAGAAACTCTGCCCGATAGCCAAGTTCTTGCCCTCTGCAACATGCAGCTCGATGAGCAGCAGCAGGCAACCCTTAATAGCTTGCTCGATAAACAGCGCGAAGATGAACTCACCCCAGCAGATAATAAAGAGCTGCAATTCCTAATGAAGCTCTACCGTCGCGGTTTGCTTCGTAAAGCTAAGGCTCTCAAATTAGCTGTTGAGCGTGGTCTTATTCCTCCTCTAAATGCTGCATGAGCAGATATATTTCTGTAGACCTTTCTCAGCGTATTCGAGTATCAGCACAAAATCGCTGTGGTTACTGCTTAAGTCCACAAAGGCTTGTTATGGCGCGCCTTGAGATTGAGCATATTGTTCCACTTGCGGAGGGCGGCACTAACGACGAATCCAATCTTTGGCTAGCTTGCCCCTTGTGCAACGGACACAAATCCAGAAAAATCAAAGCAGTGGATCCAGAAACAGAAAAAACCGCGCCACTATTCAATCCAAGAACTCAGCTTTGGTGTGAACATTTTCGATGGTCAGATGATGGAACTAGAGTAGTCGGTATCACTCCTATAGGAAGAGCTACTGTTGCTGCGCTCTGTTTAGACAGCGACTCAGACGCAATTGAGGTGCGTCGGTATTGGATCGAAGCGGGCTGGCATCCACCTGAAGCACTCTAACTAAAGCCGTTCTAAACATGTCACCACAACAGCACCCTCAAAATCTTCGTTATGACGACCTATTTCGAAGGCGTTTGAATCTTAGGCAGATCTGTGGCCCTGATATTGTTGACTAAGGTGCGGCTGAGCATGGGGTGATTGCGATCGCGAAATCCCAAATCACTATCTGGATGAAATACCACCAAATCTAAACCCTGGGCATAGGTCACAAATCGGTGCTGATGATCAGATGAAATGTGAAACAAAGTGCCGGGTATTAGGTTGTAGCAGGTCTTTTGATCGCAGCATTGACCGCCGCCTTTGATGATGATGCCAATGCGATCGCTCGGGTGACTATGCATTGTCTGATTCACGTTCGGCGGCATATACAGCGCGTGCAAACAAGGATCGCCGACTCTTGTCGGTGCAATCAAAAGGCTCGTTGTGCCGCCATCAATGTAGGGGAAGCAGCCTTTTGATTCTATCGGCCCACCGATCAAAAAACGCCCCGTGTGTACTAGTTGGGTAACTACGATTCCCGCACCATTTTGACCGCCAACAGTGACGGCTTCTGCCGCAGAAAAATACATTCCCGCTGATAGTGGGAAAGGCGCTGTTTGCCCGTTGCGCTCTAGCTGAGCTTCACCTTGCCAAACAAAGCCGAAATGCGTCCCCTTCGCGGGTAGCGCCAACGTTTCATCTTTCCAGAATCTGGTTTGAATGAGCTGCCTCCCCTGATCGGTAGTCTGACTGGTAGCTTGATCGGTAGCTCGATTAATCAGCGCCTTTGAAGTGGCGTTGAGGGGATAGATATTAATTGACATCGCTTGCCACCGTCGGACTAAACAACCCTTTCTCGATCGCTTGTCGGCGGTCTGGTTCTAACATACAGCCGTCGCTGTAGAGACAATCGACCAGCAGTTTTGCGGTCCGATAATACTGTTTGAGCAACTGCTTCTCACCATCGCTGAAGGACCATTTTTGACGAATATGACGGCGATCTTTGGCCACATGGCGAGCGGCGTCAGCGACATCTTTGATTGCTTCAGCGTCAGCCGTCTCTGGTTGGAATCGTTCAATGTGAAAGCGCTCGATGATATCTTTTAGTTTTTTATCTTCTTTAGGGTTCAACTTTTTAGAATCGAGCACGATCTCAATGGCGATCATCATGGCCTCATTCGCAGACTTGCACCCGGCAATTTGTTTGAGCGGATCGCTAACCTGCTGGTCGTATTGCCTAACGCGGGCGATCGCATCTTCTAACCCAACACCTTCTAGCATTCGAGTCAAAAAGCTTGCACAGACTAGCAAATTTGCTCGCCGATCTAGCCGAATCGCCACCGCCCGGTTTTCATCAATATCGAAATCAATATCAAACAAAAAAGCGCGAACCGCCGCTGGCTTAAACCCTGCAAAATATGGCTGCTGAGCCTGCTGCGCGACATCTGCTAAAAACGTTTGCAGCCTAGACGATTCGACCAAAAGAGAAGACGCTTTTGCTGCTAGCGGCGACAGCAGCAGATCCGCATTTCTTAGCAGCTCACTAGTCAGTAAAAAGACTTCTCTCCAGCGAGGCTGTAGCGCCTGCTGATCGGCTAGCCGCGCCATTGTCTCTTTAAGGTTGTCGCTATTGAGCGTCAGCTCTCGGGCGACAAAATATTCGTGAAACGTTAGATGAGAAAATGAGTAGCAGCGTTTGGCTCGCTCCACCAGCAAACCGTGCTGCGCCTCAATAGAATGCAGCACTGTTGTACTGTCTACCTGTAGCACCTCTAAATCGTCGCTCGCCTCAGGTAAGTTGCGAATGTAGTGGGTGATCAGATATTCCAAATCACGCTGACGGAAAAAGTACTGTGCCTGCTGAAATGTAGTTAGGGCGATCTGACTGAGCAGATCTTTCTTCCGCCTAAGCGATAGTTTTTTATACACCTGGTCGCGATGGACTCCTCGCGAGGAGTCCCATTTTTTGAGCAGTGTTTCAATCCCTTCTTGATACAGTTCGCTGCGGCTGCTAGGCAGCGAACTCGATACTTCAAATGCCAAACACAGCAGCGTCAACAACAAAGGCGTTACTGCTAACTCTGCTAGCCTGGGCCGCTTGGCCAAACCTTGCAAAAACGTCTGCGGCAGCATTGGCTTGTTCGCAAACCACCGATGGGCAAACGCTTTTACCTGATCGGCGTCAAAGTCGGCAATCTCCACTTCTGTAAACTGCTCAAAGGTATACTCCCAGGCAGCGACCCGGCAGGTCATCAGAAAATGATTGTCATGGAACTCTTCAGAGACAACGCGAATTTCACGCAGTACCCAATTGTGCGCCTCTTGGCTCACCTCATCTAAACCATCCAACAGCAACAATGCTCGGCCCGCAATCAGTACCTGTTTTAGCTGCAACAGATGTTTTTCAATTTCCGTTTCACTCAAAGCCGTTATTCGACTCTTTAAATGCCGATGGCTTAAAAAAGAGAGCAGTCCTAGCCGATTTGGATTCTCAGCAAACTGTTTTAGATTGATAAATAGAGGCAGGCGATCCGGCTCAAACTGGCCATCGATACATTGAATGGCTAAATGCTTTAGAAAGGTAGTTTTACCGGCACCGGGCTTTCCTAGCACAATTAGCTTTTTGTGCTGAGCGACTGCTTCCATCACAGGGACGCGCGGCTGCGAAACCTGACCGAATCCTAGGCGGTCAAAGTCTCCGGCTTCAGCTTGGGCAAGCAAATCTTGCAGCGGTCGGCGCTGATGGCTGCTGACTTGTTCGAGAATGTTGACGTTGGTGTAAAGATCGCCTAGCCCCACGGGTTGAGACATATCGAGCACGCGCATGGTGCCGCAGCGTTCATAGAGGCTCTCGGTTGCGGTTTGACGAAGCGATCGCACCAGTTCATCAATATCTTCTGCCTCTTCTGAGCCACTGAGTCCTTCTACCTTCTCTCCTTCTGACTTCTCTGACTTAGGCGTTACTATGACATCTGAGGCTTGAGTTAATCCTGCGATCATCTGCCAGTCCAAACCGAGGCGATCGCACAGCCGCAAAAATAGTCCCTGTTCGATCGCAACGCCCTTAAAAAAATTGATTACCGGCTGTCGACTGCAGCCAGCTGCATGGCTTAGGTCTGTCTTAGTAATTCCTGACAGCTTTAAAGACTGCGCCGCCAGCCGCTGTCCTTCCTTTGAAGCTTGTAAAGAAGGCTTTGCCATAGGGCTATCAAAATCAACCTACCCATCCTATCGTGATCGCTTCCTCACACTTTACATACGCAGTAAATCGACAACATATTGACAAATCTTAGGCAACCACATAGTATTTACGCAGTCTTTAATTAGACAATACATTTACAAGTAAGGAAGTTTGACATGAGGGAACTGACCAGCCGAACGATCCGTCAATACCTCCTTCAGCAGGCGCTCAGCCACAAAGCAGGCAGACGGACGTTTCTAGCGAGAGATCTCTATACCAATACGCCTGTCATCGTCAAAATTCTTCAGTTCAGCCATGCCTTCGACTGGGATGGGCTCAAGCTATTCCAAAGAGAAGCTCAGATCCTTCAGCAGCTAGAACATTCCTCTATTCCTCAATACAAAGACAGCTTTGAAGCTGAAGTCGACGGTGTGCATAGCTTTGTGCTAGTGCAGACCTACATTCCGGCCCCGTCGCTTCAGAAAGTAGTCGAAGCTGGCAAACTATTTTCTGAAGCAGAAGTTATTGCGATCGCCCAAAAGCTGCTGACAACGCTGATCTATCTACACCAGCAGCTTCCGCCCGTCATTCATCGCGATATTAAGCCCAGCAATATTCTAATTAGCGATCCTTCTCCTAGAGCAACTGTCAGGATCGCAGGTGTCATGGAAAGAAACGTCTACCTAGTTGATTTTGGCGCTGTGCAGATTACCGCGAGTAAAGGCAGCGGTACAGTCACCATCGTCGGCAGCTATGGCTACATGCCGCTAGAACAATTTTTAGGACAAACTACGCCTGCTTCCGATCTCTATAGTCTAGGGATGACGCTGCTTTATCTATTGACTGGCATGCACCCCTCAGAATTACCTCAATTCGATGGCCGCGTCCAGATTGAGCGCCTATGTGAAATTTCAGGATTGAGCGATTGGTTTACTCGTTGGCTGTCGCAGATGAGTGCGCCCTACGCGGATCAGCGCTTTGAATCGGCTGCGATCGCCCTTTTGGCTCTCAATTCCAAAGACGACCTGTCCGGCTGCTATTTTCCCTATCTGCGACCTGACTCGTCTCAACTACATATCTATCGTCAAAAGGACGAACTCAAGATCGTCTCTGAGTCATCGTCTCGAAACCCATACCTTGACTTACTAGGTTGTCTTCTCTTTACACCTTTCTTGTTTGCAATGGTAATGCCTTTCACAGGACCGCCTGTAGCGATTATCATTCTCTCCGTCTTGAACGGAAGTGTCCTGTTAGACGCTTTTCAAAGATATTGGCAAGGTGCAAATGAATATAACGTGATATTTATCAGCCGCACATCAGGCGTCTGTGCAGGAACGGCAAGAGGGCATCGTCACAGTCAACTGTCTGATATTAAACCAACACGCATAGCGTCTCCATTTAACAGCATCAAGCTTTTAACCTATAACCCTGGCTATACTTTCACTCACTACTACGACAAGAAAAAGCTTACTGTCTCGTCTAGTAGCATTCGTCTACCGCCTAAACTATCAATTCACGCAAAGAAGCAGGAATATTCCATTGAAGGTAAATCTCTTTCTGAGGCAGAACAGCTATGGATTGGCAGAGAACTCAACAGTTTTCTGGGGCTGTCTTTGCAAAGAATCAACCCTACCGGCCCGAGTAAAGTATACCCGGACATAGTGGTCAGACTAAACGGAGAAAGACCAGATGAATAAGAGGAAGAACAAAACAGAGCCAAAACTCTAATAGAGATTCAGAGTGAATAGAGAAATTATGAAAGCTGCCATTCAAAAAATAGAACGATACAGTCTACAAAAAGAGCTAAGTACAGAAGAAAGACGAAGGGCCGGTAGGCAAACTTTTCTAGCAAAAGATACCAGCACACAAGAACCTGTTGTTGTCAAAATTATTCGGATAGATCAAGCTGTTCACACCGCCGATCAGTGGGTAGAACTCAAGCTCTTTGAGCGAGAAAGTAACATTCTACAAACGCTAGATCATCCGACACTACCAAGATATAAAGATGCCTTTGAAACAGATATTGAAGGCGTTCGTAGCTTCGTGCTAGTGCAAACCTATCTCGAAGCCGACTCTTTAGAGACATTACTTCAGTCGAGTAAACGATTCTCAGAAGCCGAAGTATTAGATATTGCTAAGCAACTGCTCACCACTTTGAGCTATCTCCATACGCAAACGCCACCAGTCATCCACCGCGACATCAAGCCCAGCAATATTTTAGTGGGTTCACCCAGAAGCGAAGCTGATAGCGGCTTTGGTAGTATCTATCTAATCGATTTTGGCTCGATTCACACAGACCTCACCAAAGAAAGCGGCACTATTACCATCGTCGGCAGCTATGGCTATATTCCGTTAGAACAATTCGCCGGACGGGCCACGTCTGCGTCTGATCTATACAGCCTAGGGATGACTTTAATCCATCTAGTCACAGGCATTCACCCTGCTGATATCGCTCATATCAACGGCAAAATTCAGCTGCCGCGCTCTCTTCAGCCAGCGTTGGCTCAATGGCTAGAAAAGATGACTCATCCCGATCTCAATCGACGATTTGATTCTGCTCAGCAGGCTCTGATTGCACTTCAAGCAAAAGAACATAGCCAGAGTCGCTATCATCATCTGAAGCCGGAAGACACAGAAATAGTTGTTGAGAGGGGACGTGATCGCATCCAAATCTCTATAAAAGACTCTGAATGCAACCAATCCGATCTGGCAAGAATCATCATCATTCTCATCTGGCTATTCGTAATATTCTTCCAGATGCCAGCCTTACTCTTTATTATCATTCTACTAGATAGGATATTGAAGAGACGCATCGAATCGTTTATCATTCAGCTGTTCAAAGGTCTACCGGACTGCTGGAAATGGCAGGTTGTAGTCGAGATAGATCGAAAGCGAGGTATCCGTATAGGCACCCGTCGGCAAAACCAGACAGCAGTGAAGTGGCAAAAGTGGGCTTCTCACTTCACAGACATTGACCTACTCGCTTACAACCCTGGCTATAAGTTCAACAGCTATACCCAAGGAGATCAGACTATTAGACAGAGCGGCGGTGGTGTCCTGCCTGAACTATCTGTACATGCTGGTGAACTCTCATATCCTATCGGCCTTAGCCAGCTCTCTACAGCCGAATATTGGTGGCTCGGCCAAGAACTCAGCGATTTCATAGGCTTAGAGCTACAAACCATCTATCCCATGCCGATCGTTACCGTTGCCGACAATACTTGCGGTGGCTGCGGCTGCTGACTTTCTGCTCAGCTAACTTTTTAACCCAAGACACCATCTGCCTTCATTCAGCTTGCCTTCATCTAGCCTGCAAGCGCCATCAGCCAACTACAACAATATGACTCCCGATCAAAAAATACTGTACGACCAGATTGTCCAGTTCACACTCGACCAGCCCGGTGTGCTCTGTCCTTTCTCGACTAAGCTCGCCTGGCAATATGGGTGGTCAGGCGTTTTCACGCTTAGGGCCATTCGCGAGTACAAGAAATTCATCTTTCTAGTGATGGTCTCAGAGCAGCGTCTGTCACCCGCCACCGTAATCGATCGCGTTTGGCATCAGCATATTCTTTATACCCAGTCCTACTGGATCGATTTTTGCGAGAAACTGCTCAAGCGCCAAATTCATCACACCCCAGGACTTGGTGGTGAAGAAGAAGGCATGAAATATTATCGGCAGTGTGACCAAACCCTGACGCTTTACAAGCAGTACTTCGGTCGTCCGCCCGCAGACATTTGGAACCCACCGCAAACCACCGTCGAAACCCTCGACTATCAGTGGATTAACCGCACTCGACACTGGGTAATTCCCAAGCCGACCTTTGAATTAGGTCAGCGCACCCTCTACTGACTGAGCAACTTCATAATGTTCGTTAGGCAGCACCTACTCAATATCTGTTTAGCATCTATAGTCAGGGCAACAGCGGTAAAACGATGACTGCGAGCAGCGAAAAATCAAGGGCTAAGAAGAGATGGTTGATTGGTGCGATCGCTCTACTAGTGAGCGTCAGCACGGGAACATACGCTAGAAGACACTTAGCAATAGCAGCTCAAAATAGGCTTGAAGAGACTTGTAGGGAAGCAAGGCTACAAGCCGATCTGCCGCTTGTTGTATTCCACGATTCATCTGGCGAGGAAATTGCCTTTATTAAAGGAACAGGATACGAATTTAGTGCCCAGACGGGCAGATTGATTACTCGCGATTCTTTAGGAGGTGATTGTGAGGATGTCGAGGTTCTTTACGACTTCTCTGGAAACACGATAATTCAGTTTCCTGTCGAGGCATCTGTTCGAGGATTTGATGTAGAAGGCGAAACGATTTTCACGTCTTTCCTCTTGAGTCAGCCGGAGCCAGAATCAGTCGCATACGATATAGATGGCAATCAGGTGGTTACTTTTGACGGTAGCTTTGCAGACACTTACGAGAAATTTGACAACCACGTTTATACTCGCAGAGTTTTTACCAAAAGTCTGAATCTATCTTCTAACCGACAGATTCAGATGTATGATTTCTCAGGAGAAAATACTGTTTTTCTAAAGGGTAGTGACGTTTCGGTTTTTTCAACGCTCAATCCACCATATGATATGCCGATTGTCACTGAATCCAGCGATCGCTCCTACCTGTACGACCTGTATGGCGACGAAATTTTCCAAACTGAGGGGACGCTTATCAACGTCTTCAAGAACAATAAGAGAGAAGCGCAGCTTCTGGCTTTTAGAGTGTCTACGTCTCCTGTTGTAAACGATGATGAAATTCACTTATACACGATATCAGGAGAGAAAGTGGCCTCTCTCAAGGGAACTTTTGCAAGCGTAGTTGAGATAGAAGGGAAACAATATATCTCAACTACTGAGCAGCCATCCGCCATCACTAATCTCTATAACTTTTCAGGGAATAAGGTTGACCCTGATAGCCTTGAAACCGAAAGACAGAGGTTGTCACCACAGCAAATAGCCAAGCTAGAAGGCAAATTCTTGGAATTTACTGAAGACGGACAAATCATCACATACACCGATGAGCAAACGATCGTACACGATGCTACAGGTAGAGCGATAGCGACATTTGAAGGCACTTCTCCAAAGCTGGTTGGAACGAACTGGCGACTAGTCACGTATTCAAACCAGCAGAAAAAGTCGTTTCTCTATGAGCTTGATTCTAAGAACAAACTTGCGACACTAAGTGGCAAGCTTTCAATTGTTTCAAAGGGCAAGCGGCGGCTATTGCTTACGACCGATGCGACAAAAGATATAAGTTACCTTTATGACGAGGAAGGAGAGGTAGTATCGAAGCACATAGGGTCAATTTCAAAGACCGTTCATCTTCGTCCCAAACCAGGATTTGCTGCTGATGACAGCTATCTTATCACCACGACACAACAAGGGGCATTACACATTTGGCCATTGTTGTGGTAGTAACTGTATGACAGGCAACTGTCATACAGTTACTAACCCGTTCGGATAAGAAGCAATGTCCTTGGAGATAATATTGACTCGAAGTAACAAAGGCTTCTAACGGATCTATCTATCGTGCTCGAAAATACGCTGGTTCTTGGCGAAGTCGTTGGCGCGATCGCAGGCACCATAATCGGAATTCAAACCGTCGCCATCCAAATGTGGTTCGAAGATAGTCCGAAAAGCTGGCGAAGCTTAATCAGGACTATCAGCGCCTATACCTTGGGATTGGCTATCATCTTTGGCACACTCACCTATACAGGCATCATCAGCCCAGACCCTCAAAAGCCACTCATAGAATTTAGAGATGCGGTTCTATTCGGTCTTCCTTTTCCATTCTTGATCCAGTCGCTCAAGCGAACGAGCCAGTAAGGAAAATGGCTCGGAAAAATCATAGATTTTGTTTTCTAATTTGTAGAATATGAAGTCGCTGCCGTTAGTCACCATGCCAAAGCTTGGCTGCTGCGGTGCGGCGCTCATATACGCTAGGCACTGAGGTAGCGCAATATCGGCTGCAAACCTTGAGCGTTTAGCTTCTACAGTAAGTATCCACGATAATCTCGCACAACCAACACATCCATCCGTCCTCGATAGATCTCATCGCGTTCTGCAACTTCTAGACTGATTGGAACTTCGGAGCGAACAAAGAAAGGAGGCTCGTGAAACCCTAGATACTCTAACAGCGGAGCCACAATCGATAGAAGTACCGTCCCCTCAGTAAGCAAGTCGGCGCTGTAGTAGTTGTGATATCGCTGTTGTAGATGGTCAAGGAAGGCTTTTTCACTATCTGGTTTTTTATTAGCTTTGTCACCGTCGCGTCTGCCATCATCTGGGAGTGCAATCAGTGTTTACCATTCTAGGAAGAAGGACGCATCTTTGGCTCGACTAAGTGCTAGGCGCTCATGCAATGTCTGAAAGCTGGATAGAGTTGGCTCGACTGCCAGTGAAGTCGCCATTCTAGGTGCAGACGTAAGGGCAGACGTAAGGATAGACTCATTGTAAGAGTTTTATTTGTTATGCATTCACTTGGGCACATTCACTTGAGCGTATTCACTTGAGCGATCGCATACCTAGCCGCTGCCAAGCCTAACTTAGCCTGTTCGATTGCCGATAGATCGTTCCATTTGGTCTGACGGACAGACTGAACAGTTGCCTCTACGAATTCATCAGCGCTACTGCCGCGCATTGCCAAGGCCATCGGCCTAGCTATCACTCGCAAATCTGCTTCGGCCACATCATTCAGACACTCTTGCACACAGCCGATCATCTGCTTCATCATCGGCTTACCGCTATTGGCCATCTGCTGCGCCTTTTCTGCAATGACCGCCAGCATATCAGCAGGCACCCGTTCCGCAAATTTCTGCTGTAGCTGAACTAGTAAACCGTCTTCTGAGTTGATCCACACGCCGTCGAGCTGAGTTGATAGGGTTTCCCACCCTTGCGCCGCTTCGGCCTCAGAAATTTCCAAAAACGCACCAGCAGCCAAGAGTCTTTCTTCATACTCGGCGGCTGTCTCTGTATTTATCCAGGGCGAACTCTGTACCGGGTCTAAGACAGTTTGTAACAGTTCGGCCTCAATAGCAGATAGTTTTGGCTTGTCCGTATCGCCAGAAGATGAAGATGCGTGGGTCATAGTTCGCGCTTACCTGATGGTTGAGATGGTTGTGTGTGACAAAGGAAGGATACAGCGACGCGCTTGGTCGTTCCGCATAGTTGCCTCAGTTTTTGCCAAAATCCGCTGGCGTCGCTTTGAAGATTTAGTTTAGTCAGCGCCAAGACCTTGTAGTTACTTTGCAATCATGCTAAGACTCGATGACAAATTCTAGAAGCTGACCGTCAGACTGACTGCCAAATCGAATTTGAGTACCGGGGCGCAGAGCAACTTCTCGGCGGTGAACTTCTTGCCAGCTACCGTCGTGCCGATAGAACGTGCCGTAGCGAGAATTGTCTCGAAGAAAATAAGCCATCGCTAAACCGTTCTCTGCCTGCTGCCGACGGTGAAAGATTTCAGCATGGCGGCTAGATACCCACGGATCAGAAATCACTAGGTCGTTTAGATCCGGCTTTCGACCGATCCGCATAACGTCGCTGTAGATTGGCCAGACTTTTTGAGGGTCGTCGGTGTCTCGGAGTAGGGCCTGTCGAACGGGCGGACGAAAGGCGGTGTGCTGATTGATTTGGGTGGTTTCTTCAGAGAGCAATAGCTCGCCGTCAAAATCAGGATGCATATAAAGAACGGGCAGTGTCCAGGCAGGTTGGTTGAAATGATAGAGGGTAAGCAAGTGTTGACGGGCGATCGCAACGGCTTCATCGACTGCCTTGCGCTCTGCTAACGCCTGAGCAAACGCCTGAATAAAGCTAACGGCCTCTTCATCTGCAATCGAATCGCGCATGGCGACTACAGCCGGCAGGCCATGATGCAGCAGCACTTCAGCCAAACTACTGCGAGGCAGCGACCTTGAGCGGCTCTCTTCTGGCTGCGCCCCCCAGCAAGTATTGAACACGGCTAGCCGTACCTTCGCCCTGAGCAACACCTGCGATAGCTCAGTGCCGCTCAATGTCGTATCCGATAAAAACAGCAACCCACCGTCTGGCCCTGGCATGCCGTGCCCTGAATAGAAGAAAACATTGTAGCCGCCTGTTTCTAGCGCATTCGACAGCTCGGCGGCGCTGGGCTGCACTAACATATCCACCCGCCGCTTAGCTGCTGGTCGCAGGTTTAGATAGCTGTTCTTCTCTAAGATTTTCTTTAGCAGCGCTGCCTCTTGCTCCAACTTGAGCTGTGCTGATGCCGAGGCGTCTTCAGTTTCGTTAGGGCTGTCTTTCCCTAACACCAGCAAAATCCTCAGCGCTCGATCTAGAGGTCTTACCTCTAGCGAATCAACATCGCTAGAGGTGCGGCTAAAGAGAATTTTGCGCTTTAGTGAGAGGGCCCGGCTGCCTGCCTGTCGCTGCATGATCTCCCAAGGCAGCGAGATCAGCTCAGGATCGCGAATTTCCAACCGTAGTCGCAAAGGTAGATCTTGACCAATCGCAATTCCTTGCGCTCGTTCCAAGCTACTTTTAACCGGACCCGCAAACAGCCACTGCCAAAGATTCATGCCCAAATGCTGCATGTAGCGGCTGCTGTAGCTTGCAGGCTGGTTTGTCACTGGGGTAGCGAGATCCGCGTTCGACAAAGCCGCGTTCGACAGATCGCCCTCGCTTAAGAATCGAGGTATATAGGCCGAAGGAATATGCGGCACCTGCGGCAGTCCCCGCACCGAAAAGACCGACTGCCAGCTCTGCCAGGCATCGGCTAGCTGCGGACTCCAGTCACAGTCATAGTGAACATGGCCGCTAGGGTGAGGCGATCGCAATACCCAAATGGCAAAGCGATCGCCCTGCAATTTCAAACTGTCCACCGCGACCCACAGGCCCAAAGCCTCCTGCCTTGCCATTAGTCACAACTTCCTATCTGCGTGGATTGCAAATCGGTAATGGGCTCCGCGAAGCCAGGTAGCCGCGATTCTAACGTCCAGCCCCTACTTCCTGGTGGTACGAATAGAGGCCGATCGACATCGGTTGATTCTGGCTCATTTAGTGAGTTAGCAGATGGACTATTCGCCGGGTTAGGCACATCTGTTTCAGCGGGGACTTCAGAAAGATTGGCCCCGGATGGAATTGAACACAGCTCTAGCTGCACCCAGGCCGTCTGGTTTTCAATCGTTTGCTTGTTCAAAACCCGAGCAATCCCACCGGTTGGAATCGTTCCAGGGATGGTATTCTCGGCAGCTCCGTCATCTGCAATCACTGGCGATGGATATAACAATAGCCGTGACGAATCAGGTAGGCTAGCTTCATTAGCATCTTCGCCGACTGGCGTACTGCGAATACCTACCCCGTCTAGCTGACGAATGCGGAGATAATCGCCTACCGCAAAGTTAACGGTAGCAACCGGAGAATTTGGTACAGGCAGCGTAGCGCGGTCAGCATTAGCGCCCTCAGTATCCACACTCGATTCACTAGAGCTAGCAGGCTGTGAGTTTTCTCTTAGCCCAGGCAGTATCGTATAGGCCAGCACGCCAAAAATAGCCAGCAGCAAAACGACCAGTCCTATCTTTTGTAAGTTATTTTGATCAGCCGTGCGTGCGGGCGTAGAAGCATCCTTTGCAGTAGAAGCCTTCGCAGTGGGTTTAGCAGAGACAGACCGAGTCTTTAGCTGTCGGGTTTTAGGCTGACTAGATTGATCCAGGCTAGTTTGAGCTTGACTAGTTTGAGCTTGACTAGTCTGAGCGTGAGGCAGAATGGTTGCCTCGCTCGGTTCGGTCACCGCCATAGATAGTGAACCTGCTAACGTCCTCGGAATCATTCGCTCAGAGGTGTTTAGAGTTCGTGCGGCCAGTAGCCCTACGGTTACATTGTCATGGCCGTTGTACTTGTTAGCCAGTGCAATCAACTGCTGTCCCACTACGTCTGCTTTACGCTCTCCATTGACTAGGGGCTTTAGCACGTTGATCCAAAATTGCTCTACGCGATCGCTATCACTCAATCCATCCGAACACAGCAAGAAGACGCAGTCCTGATCGATTACAAACCGCTGTACCGTTGGCCTTAGCATCTGTGATGGCCCCATCCCAAGCGCCTGCACTAGCGATCCGGCCCCTGGCTGAGTCAGCATTTCTCTGTACAGACTGCCCCCCAAACGCACTTGTCTAGAGGCCACATCGTCGTCTAATGTCACCTGCTGACAGTTGTTCTGGCTGATACGATAGGCCCGGCTATCGCCTAGATGAGCGATATAGACGTCTGCGCCGCTTACTAGCGCCAGCACCAAAGTCGTGCCCATACGATCGCGAGCTTGCCGCTGCGCCTGATCATTTTGTACCGAAATTTCGTCATTCGCCGCGCAGATTGCCTGTTCGATCGCCAGCGAAGTCTCAACTGAGCTAAGACTGCTGCTATCGGGTGACAGCAGCGGCGCTAGCTGAGTTCTAATAGTTGCGATCGCTAGCTTAGAGGCGACATCTCCGCCCTGGTGACCGCCGATACCATCACAGACGATCAGCAGTTGCGGTGCGGCTTCTGTCTTTTCGCTTGTCAGCGTTAGATAGGAACCACTTTCTGGAAAACAGGCATCCTCGTTGCGCTTTCGAGTAGGGCCTTGGTCGGTATAGACTGCCATCCCGTAGGAGATGCTCTGCTCTTGAGCAATCTCGGTGATTGCTAGACTCAATCGCTCACATAGCTGTTCAGCACTGATCTGACTCTGCTCTAGGCGATCGCACAGCTCAGTTAAGAAAGCGCGTATAGAGGAATGAGCCTCAGCGGCCAAGGGCTGCCAGCTACGGGCTAAATCTACT
>NZ_JADEXO010000152.1 GCF_015207105.1 cf. Phormidesmis sp. LEGE 11477 | reverse complement strand
AGTAAGAGCCGGAATTTCGGCTATCGGTTGCGGCTTGATAGACACGGGCGATCGCACTCCTGATTGACTAGCGACTAGCCTCAGAATACCGATTTTTCGCTACTTTCGGAGTTCGCCAACAGTGTCCGGTCGTTTGCGGGCAGTAGTACACCGAACGATCGCCGCTAACAGCTTTCCGGAGTGACAGTCTATGATCAGTTATATTTGATAAGCTTGCTAGCTCATTATCTTATTTAGGTAAGTAGGCAGACGAAATTCCACCTATCTATCCCCGCAGAGTAATTGGGCGGACATATTTCTAGCTAGCCCGTCATTAGGATGAATGAGTGAAACCTTTCCCCCTAGCTAAATAGTTAGGTGTCAGTAATATGAGAAAACTCGAACTCCCAAGAATTTTTTCGGAACGCATAAGAGGTCTCAGCATTCCTAGCGACGGAGTGTTTTTCGTCTGCGACTACGACGAAGTTCTAGAAGTGAAGATTCGAGAACAGATTGAAGTAGAGGTAACGGAGCATGACACGTATGAGTTCTTGGCTTCGCTACCAAAATCTCTAGGATTGAATGAGCGAGGCGCAATCCATCGAAGGGGCGAGAACAGTATTTCCTACACATTTGTTCCAACAGAAGATTACGCTACCGTTTCTTATTGTGTATTCGGTCAGCATGATGAGCTTCGTTTTAGAACATTGTCTGGAGACTGGTTTGGGGCCTCTTTCTCGGAATGCGGAAAATATCTTGTCCTAGCGGAACCATACGATATTGAAATATATGAGCTTGATAGGCCGAGCGTCTAATAAAAAGCTGCCTATGGCGGTAGCTGAGCATAGTCGTCAAAAGCTTATCTCAAAATCTCTTAGATCTTATGAGAATGAACTTCTGAGACACTATTCGGCCCCAAAGTAGCGAAGCTGCGGAATGGGGCCATTTAGTTCACTTGTATTAACTGGTCAGCTGCGCGGTGGGCAACTACTCAACGAAGAAATAGGGGTTTCAGCCATTTTCGAGGCTGAAAATCAGTAGTGTACTACTCACTTTTGAACAAAATCTAGTTCAGATGTAGTCCAGTGGGTGTACTACTGTAATCCTTTCGCAGCAAGGACTTGACTGGTAAGTGGCCCGAAATCGCAGCTTCGCTACTTTAGGGCCATCTACTCAAAGATGTTGCTGCCGACAAACTAACGCTCAGACCCAACCGTCATGAACCCAGGGTCGTTAAGCGCAGACCTAAACCTTTTCCTCGAATGAAACAACCTCGCGCCGTCCTCAAAGCTAAGTTGTCAGCTTGATGCAGACTAAGTCAGTGCCATTGATCTAAAGACCGCACTCGCCAACAGTACCATTTAAACTTTAAGACAGTAAAGAGAACTGTCAGTAGCGTTCTCAGTGGAAACGTATATTGCTTTCTTGGTGACACATGGCGACGATATGAGAGAGAGCCCCGGAGACCCCGAAAATACCTTTCCAAAAGCGTTTGCAAGTTGAACCGCCATGTAAACCGGGCTGCGTAATTCTTCTATAGAAAGAGGAATCTCCCAACGAAATAGAACATCTCCTGTTCTCGAATTCATGCCGTAGAGATAGCCACCGCTGCTAATCAAGAGAGTGCTGCCAACGACAACCGGAGACGACTTAGACAATATAGGAGCGCCTATCTTCTTGCTCCAAACTCGATCACCACTTTCCAAATCTAGAGCCTGGAGAGAGTCGTTTCTCATTAGACCGATTACAGATTCACCATCAGATACAAAATTCATACAATTATTCGTTACTCCATCTGTTCCGTAGGACCAAATCAGTTTTCCAGAGCTTTTTTGGACAGCGTATATCTTCTTCAAGCTCCCAAAAACGTATACCTTGTCCCCAAAAACCAAAGGACATAAATCATACCAATTGAGAAAAGTCTTATGCTCTTCTGGATGTTCAAACTTCCAGGCAACTGACTTCAGGCTGATACTTACTGAGTAGAGATCTCTATTGCCGGACTGAGCATACAAATATCCCTCAGAGTAAGCTATATGACCAACCGCATGGTCGCCTGACAGTTGTATTGCGCCATTAATCTTACCTGTTTTTCTATCAAAGGAACAGATATATCCATTACCTGTACCTACATAAATGTTATCTTTTACGATAAGAGTAGATGTACGCAGCCATCTTCTATATTCATGTACAGTCCCGTCTACATAGTTATCACCCATCTCAGCATTGATATCAGTTTTAAATTCGATCTCTTTACTGATAAGATTGACTCCATAGAGAGTAGGTTTGTTTCTGGAGAAAATGGGTTTATATAGAAAGTATGCGAGGTAGTCTGCCAATGTTGGAGAAGAAAAAACCTCTTGATCTCTTTCTACGCCCCTTACACCTGTATTCAACGACCAAGCAACTTTGCCGTCACTTGTATCTACAGCCAAGAAATTTGCGTCGAATGAGCCGTCAACGGTTCCTACACAATATAGTTGCTCTTCGCGACAAACGACTTTTTTGTCAGCACTAGCTAGAAGAATTCCCTCTGCTTTCCATTTGATTCCATTGATTCCCGAAATTTCTGTAACTTGATGCTCTTGACCATTTCTCTCAGGGTTAGATTTATGCATATAGGCTGTTGTGCAGACACGACTTCATATCGAAAGTAAGGACAAGATCTTAGTCTATCGCAGTAAGCCATCAACTTACATAGCCCACCACCGACATGGTTCAAGCCATTATTGTTTAATAGGCAGAGGATAGACCCGACATCGCTCGTTCTCCTACAAAGGATCCAAAAGCGCCCACAACAACGACTGCTCCTGCGAAGGCTGCTGTTCCGACTACAGTTGGCAGAGCTCCTGGAATTAATGAAATAAAGGCTGTCAAATCCTCTGGTCTACAAACCTCAGGGATAAATCCTGGAACAAGCCCGCCGGGCACTTCCCAATCTAGGGGATTCCTATTAGCAGCAGGATAGGGAGCAAAACCTTGCCCTCTAGTATCGCCTCTTTTGTTCTCCTTCTTTGAAGGAATTGGTTTGAAAGTGATTGGAGGTCCCTCTGTGAACTCCCCATTAAAGCCAGCACCAAGTTGATTAGGGGTCCAACCAAAGCCAGCTTCGTAGTACTGTTCGCCTGTATCTTTGTTCCGTCCAAAAGCTATTGTGCCAGATACACCTGCATAGACTGAGTTATCTCCTAAAATGACTCCCAGCTTTGGACTAACCCACTGATCTCGGGTGTAAGTCCCAGGCTGAGCAGCTCCGACCCCGACGGTAGCAGTGTAGTAGCTACCTTGCGGGTTTGGACTTGCGCTATCTTGAGTAGCGGCACTGACGGCAGTACCAGTTCCAGCACCTTCAGAAACCACTACGCCATCTGTATCAGCTCTTACAGTTCTATGACGGTAAGTACCAGCTGAGACTGCGCTTGCGCGAGTAAAGACGGAGCGTAGCCCGCTTGGGTCTACATGGTTCGTCGGACTATTAAACACGTAGCGATAGAGGTTACTATCACCCGCCCCAAAGCCTAACGGATCAGTACTGACAAACGTCCCCGGTGCCGGGTCAAAGTACCTTGCCCGGTAGTAGTAGAGCCCCGTCTCCTCATCGCGCTCCCTCCCGGTATAGCCAAAACGGAAGTCAATATCAGGATTCGTCTCACTGGTCACCTGCCCATAGCTGTCATAGACAATGTGATTGAGCACAGCGCCATCACTATCAATCAGATCGCGCACACTACCCTGATGGTCACTTAGCGCCCAGCGCACCTCACCAGCCACCGTCTCTTCTGCCAGCACCTGGTCCACCTGCGGCCCGTGCAGATAGCGACTAACTTGGTTGCCCTCACCATCGAACACCAGCGCAATATGCTCACCGTCATAGACATAGCGCTCTTCAGTCGCTGCGCCGACGCCATCGCCATCGCTGTCAACCACCTTGGCAATCCGACGGTCATATACGTCATAGGTGTACTCCACTAACCTAGAGATCGCGCCATCGCTGCCTTTGGTCACCACTGAAGTCATCCGGTTGCGATAGTCCCAACCGTACTCAGTCACTTCACCCGTTAAGATCGCGACCCGCCGCGTCCGATTGCCTTCGTTGTCATACTCGTAGGTGTAGGTGCCATCAGAGCTCAAACGATTCTGCTCGCCCGTTTCATAGCCCGCACTGTTGCGATTGCCCGTATCGTCATAGCTGTAGGCTTCATCTGCCTGATAGCTATGCGTGCCACCTGTCAGCTCGTCGCGGTCGTTGTAGCTGTAGTCGCTGGTGCCATCTGGCGTCACTAGCTGCGTCAGACGATTCGCCGCATCATAGGCAAAGCCGTAGCCTGCGATCGCATTCCCCTCACCCTCATGCACTAGGTTCACCAGCCGACCAGCGGTGTCATAGGTATAGGCCGTATCCGCAACCGTCTGCGCTCCGGCTAGGTCACTCGCTCGTGATAGTCCGGTCATCTGACTAGCCGCGTTGTAGCTGAGATCTATGCGCTTATCGGCCACGCCATTGCCGCTTTGCGTAATCCGCGTCACCCGGTCAAGCGCGTCATAGGTAAAGGACTCTACCCCGGCCTGGGTGCCCATGATGAAGTCCGTCACCGACGTGCGGTTGTTCACCGCATCATAGCCATAGCTAAGCAACACATCGGGAACACCAGTCGTCCCTGCATTGTCAGTGCTAAGTAAGCGACCTGCCGCATCATAGGTGTAGGCATAGGTCGAATCAGGAGCGCTGACAGCCGTGAGCTGACTTGCCGCATCGTAGGTATAGTCGATATTGCGAACGGAAGTTTTTTGCTCGTTTAACAAGCTTTCTTGAATCTGCCTATTCAATGCATCGTACGAGAATGTTTGAATCCGACCATTACGGTCTTCTTTAGCTAGTAGGTTACCGACAGCATCGTACTGATAAGAACGAAACAGACCTTCACCATCCACTTCGATACGCTCCGTTCCTAGTCGGTTCAGCGCATCGTAAGAGTAGCGAGTTTGATTACCAGAAGCATCTGTCAGACTCAGCAAATTACCGTCGGCGTCATACGTCATGACAGTTTCTTTGCCTAACGCATCAACCACCTTTTCCTGCCTATAAAGTTCGTCGTAGACGTACCGTGTTTCTTTGTCTAGTGCATCTGTGACAGAAGTAATATTACCGCCTGCATCGTATTCAGTCGATGTGATATGACCCAACGGATCTTCTACTTGAGTACGTAGATTCCGATTGTCGTACTGATAAGTTGTTGTCCGACCTAATTCGTCCGTATATGCCGTTAGATTACTGACAGCATCATATTGATACGTACTGGTGCCGCCTGCCGCATCCGTTGTATCTACCTGTCGGTTCAGCGCGTCATAACCGTAGGAAGTTGTTTGACCTAATGGATCAGTTACCTTTATCAGGTTGCCGATTACGTCATAATCATAGGTGGTCTCCTGTAGCAGTGGGCTAGCGAAAGAAGATCGGCGATTTAACGCATCGTAGGTATACGTCGTTGTTCGCCCTAGCTGATCGGTGGCAGAAAGCTGATTGCCAACGCTATCGTACGTGTATGAAGCTGTACCCCCTAACGCATCAACTGTCTTTAACAGCCGGTCGCGAGCATCGTAAGTAAACGAAGTGAGGTTGCCTAGCTCGTCCCTACTTTCTATCAAATTTCCGACGCGGTCATAGCTAAACTGCTGGCTACTATCGAGCGAATCGACAACAGCTGCAAGTCTATTCACGTCATCGTAGACATAGCGAGTTGTATTACCTCGCTTATCCCTTATCCCGACCAAGCTATTGACCGCATCATATTGATACTGCATCACGTTACCTAGCGCGTCCGTTTCGGCAACTAGGCGATTGCGAGCATCATAGGTATACGTTGTTGTATTACCTAAGGGATCGACAACTTCAATTAAGTTGTTCTCCAAGTCATAACTAAAGCGAGTTGTGTTACCTTCGGCATCCGTCGTTTCTATTCTTCTGTTGCGAGCATCGTAGCGATGTTGAATCTCCCTACCGAGCGGATCAATTTCAGAAGTTAGATTACCTGTACCGTCATACCCATAGCGAGTTGTATTACCTTCAGCATTCGTCAGTTGAATTACGCGACCACGTTCGTCATACCCATAGAGAGTCGTGTTGCCTGCAGCATCAGTAACGCTTGCAAGATTTCCAGCAGCGTCGTAAGCCAAGAACGTTGTAGGAGAAGTCGACGAACCAGAAGCACCGTCTGGGTCAGCTTCTACAGTTTCTACAATACGGTTAAGCTCATCATAGGTGTATGTCGTAGTATGACCGTTAGCATCTACAAAGCGGTTCAGATTTCCAGCCGAATCATAGCCGAATTGCTCTGTAGCTTCATAAGCGGTGCCTCTTGCGTAGATAACTTGAGAAAGTCGACCCAGACTATCATAGTCATAATCTGTAGTTCGATTTAAGGGGTCTATAGTGGTATCAACTAGACCATTCGCTTCATAGGTGTAGTAAGTGATTAGGTCGTCAGTCTCGCCACTCTCTGAATCGAGCGCACCGATTACCTGAGTCATCGATAAGCGGTTACCCGTCTGCTCATCTATCTCGAATAATGTACGCTGCCCCACTTCATCGACAGTATCCGTCAGCTGATTGAATGTCTGATCGTAAGCAAACGTCTTCTTACCCAGCCCCGTCCTTTGCAACGTAACAGCGGGCACATCGCTCTCGGATACTGCAGAAATATTATACTTTATGGTAGTGACAGGATTGCGATTCTCGTCCCTATCGAACTGGATTAGATCTGGAAAACTATTTGCATCCAGGTAACCCATCAAAATGCCGTCATCTCCCGCTTCATCGACTATCTTTAAAGCACTGAAGGTTCCATCTCCATTTCCCAGAAAGGCACTGGTTTGAGAATTTGAGTAATCTTCGAATATGATGTCAAGCTCATTGTCTGTATTAATGTCATATAGCTCAACAGAAGCGGAGCTTAGAAAACCGTCATACGAACTAATATCTATCGGAATGACATTATAAAATCTATTGTCTCCTGAATTTATCCAAACTCCATTCTTCTCATCGAGCGAAAGTATGTCCTTAAATCCGTCTTTATTGAAGTCAGCTACTTTGATAGTTTCTATATAGACGTCAGAGATATCGAAGGCATGAACGGTTTCCCATCCTGCTGAACCCTGATTTTCAATGACTAACAGCCCTTCTGATCCATACCCACCGCCAGAGGCTATAAAATCGATATCACCGTCGCTATCTAGGTCATCTGCAACGAGAATCTCATCTATTTCTGTATCGGCATAGTGAATGAGTGAGGAGCCTAGAAACGTACTGTATATCTGGACTTCTTCGCTATCAGAGCTGCTGATCTCCCCAGTGAATAAGACTTCTCCAGTCTCTACAGCAGAAATCCTAAGCGGGTTCTCGTAGTAATCGTCACCAGAAACCACTTTTGTCTCAAAGAAAGACTGGCTATCGGCTGCTAGTCCAAAAACTCCATTTCCGTTGTTAGTAAGTAGATGACCGTTCCCTTCCAAATCAAAGGCCACTAGATCAGAGTCGCCATCACCATCAATATCTACTCTTCTAAAGGTATCTTCATCGATAGGTAATGCAGAGGCAAACCTGATATTTTCGTTGGGGTTAGTCCACCAGTTTCCATTGCCGGTATTAGTAAATATATTTACTGATAGAATCTCTTGGCTACTGTCGTCATATCCTTCATAGTTCAACAAGGCCACATCTAGATCACCATCGCCATCGAAGTCGTCTATCACATCATTAGGATAGTTATCTATGAATGGGGAGAAAATTGGAGATCGAAAGTCCGTATTCGAGTATTCAAACAGGTCTCTTCTTTGAGGATCAAAACTGCCGTTGCCGTTACCTTTTAGCCAACCAGTAGCTGATACAATATCGAGCATTTGGTCGTTGTCAACATCAACTAGGTGCTTACGACTATGAAGCAATTCAACATCTGAACTCTCAACGACGTCAAAGCTACCACTCCCGTCATTCAACAGAGTAGCAGTCTGATAGCGATCAAGAAGAACAATATCTACATCTCCATCTTTATCTACATCTCCGGTTAAGAAATCTCTTATATCTTCCAAGGGACTATATGCTTCTGTCTCAGAGAATGACCTGTCACCGTTACTAAAAGTGATATAGAACGTATCTTCTGACTCAGCTATAAGGTCGTCTAGCCCATCTCCGTTCACGTCCAAAAGGGCATCAACAGAAAGAAGTCTACTGTCCTCAGACTGTCCACTGCTATTTTGGCTGCCAGATTCAAACGATAGCGAGTCCGAGATGCTGACTACATTACCAGCCGAGTCATATTCGTAGTTAGTCGCAGTCCCTCTTGTATCAGTTGTTTGTACGACTAGGTTGTCTTGATTGCGGCTTACCAAACCACTGACCTGGCCTATCTCATCTGAAGTAGAGATAACCTGCCCAGCGCCATCCAGGAGAGAGGTTTGCTCCTTACCGTTACCATCTACATAGGTTGAAGTATCTACTTGGTTCTGTGCTGTAGTGACAGCAACCGTATCCTTTGTAGCCGTCACCTGAGGTCTGTACAGTCCTTGCGTCTCAAGTGGATTTACTTCTAGAGTAGAACCATCCTTTCGAGTTGCTGAGGTCACTCTGCCAGCAAAGTCATATGTGGCTTCTTCTCTGCGGTTATTTTTATCTACTTCAGCCGTCATACGATGGCCTTTATCATACTCAAAGGTTCGCTTAGAGCTATCTGGATCAAGTACTTGCGTAAGATTACCAGCATTGTCATAGACTAGACGAGTTGTTCTCCCTGCTGGATCAATAACTGCAGCTACTTTTCCATCTGCACCGTAGGAAAATAAAGTTTCTAGCAACGCAGGATCAATGATCTTCACTAATCGCTCATTGTCATAGACATGTTGAGTCGTATTTCCGTTCCTGTCTACAACAGAAACTAAGCGATTTTTCTCATCAAATTTACGCACGGTCTGATGCTTATCTACTATCTGGAAAGTTCCATCCTCAGTCTTGCTAAGTGCAGAGAAGTGACCTACTGGTGAAACGTAAGACTCTCCATCACCCGCAGGCGCTCCGAACAGAAGCTCGCTACCATCGCCATCGACTAATAGGATTGAGCCATCGTATCCTTCAACGAGCTTCTGAACTCCAGCAATCCCCCAGCCACTACCTAGAGCGCTATCAACTGTGTTTACATGAACCAGTCTATGACTACCGTCTTCGGCACTGTTATTAGAACTACCAACCGTTCCAACTGTCCTTTCAATTTGTCTAAAAACAATCTTAGTTGAACCATCAGACTGTCTTACGCTAGTTCTTATTGTCCGCAGGAAAGTCGCTTCAACGCCAACTTCCATGTCGAAGCTATATATGCCTGTATCAAACTGTCGCAGATCGGCCTGTAGCTTAGCGTTTGTCGGTTCATTCTTATCAGGGAACCGCCAATAGTGCTTTCCTATAGCATTCGAAGCGGCAGTGCCTAATGAAGGGTCTGGATTAGGAGAGCCTGGTAGATAATATTCAATTCCATCGCTGAATATTTTGACCTTAGCCGTCAAACGCATGATGTCTCGCAGAAATGTACTGCTAATAGACGGCGCATTGATGTTCAATATAGGTCGAGCGTCAGCTCTAAGAGAGTCATAAACTAGCTGAACCCCTCTTGTCTCACCTAAAGACTGATATGTCGGCAGATTGTGAGTTTCTACCATACCTCCAGTGGACATCTCTACTTCAGAGGTTAGACCTTTCCTTTGTGAACAGGGGTCGCATGTAGAGTCGAAGAAATCTAAATTCCAGTCAAACGGTCTGGTACCGAAGAAGTGCCAGGATGAGTTACGAATACCCCCATCAATTGTCTCAATTCGCTCTCCATCTGCGCTGACACGCCCTACCCCAACAATCTCAAAATCTCCGGTCGTGGGGTTGATAGACCATAAGTCCATCTGGGTACCGGCTTCTACACCAGCGGTGTTTGCCAGCGTTAGCTGAGCAGGTGTATCGAACACCATTTCGCCCGGCTGAATGGTGACAACCATATCAGGAAAGAGATTCTCCGGGAGAGCTGCGGGTGTTAGCTCTGGTGGCACCTCGGTTATGGTCAGCTGTCCGGTAAACTCATTGCCTCGATTATCAGTTAAAGAATTCGCTTCAACAAAGACTTGAGCGCCTAAATTGGCATTGGTAACCGTGATGTCGCCAGTAGCATCCGTTGTCTGCACGTTGTCATCGATTGCTAGCGCAGGCAGATAGATAGGCCGCTCAATCACGTTGTTGACACCTGCATAGACCTCATGGCCCAGCACCAGGTTCAGCTTCTCAGCCACGAAGGGGAACTCCTCTCCGGTCGCCGATTCATACTCCGTGCCATAGACCTTCAGCGTGTCTGCCGCCCCCGCTGGCGCAAAGGTCATATCATGACCCATGAACTGACTCCAGGCCAGCATGAAGCCGGTCGCACCGGTTTCATCAGGAATCGAGCCATCTTGAGCGAAGATAGTGTTGCTAATCTCTCTGACATTGGCTCTATCTTCACCCGCTAGCGTCCGAATCCCATCGCCATATTCTTGGGTATAGTCCACTCGCAGATGCGTTCCCGGTGTGCCCAGCGTCGGGTTCGCTAGATTGTTGTTTGAGCCATCTAGCGTTGCATACTCGGTCACTGTCTGGGCAGCGACGGTGCCGCCTGCTGAGAGCGCCGCTGGGTCACGCCCAGTCGAGAACAAATTGTCGGCTAAGCCACTCATCTCTGTATTGCGCTCTAGCAGCGTAGAAAGAGAAGTGCCGCGAATCAGGCTTAGTTCCTCTGTCGTAAACTGAGCGTTCTCATACCAGAAGCGATCGCCATCTCTTAATCGAGCAAACTGGTCAGCAATCACCTTTTGGAAGAACTCACCCACCATCGAGCCTGCTACCGCATCTTCAGCGAGGCCACCGACGATGGCATCAATATCGTCTACCGTGCCGTAGACCTGCTCTAGCTGTGCTTGCAAGTCCGTATCAGACGTAATCTCAGCAAAGGAGGTGACCGGCGCTAGGCCAAAGTCTATCCTGGCCTGGTTGTAGTCAGGTAGACCCACATCACGACCACGCTGAATATCAACTGCGGCCAGGTCAATCCCACCTGCACCCGGCGGGCCAAACAGCGTATTGCGTAGCTGGTCGAGGACCTTGGTATCGATTGCTTCTGAGGTCTGGGCAAACAAACCACGCAAGATCGCATCAATGCCCTGCTCTTGAACCAGCCCAGGATTAAACGTGCTTTGGTTGAGCGACACGGATGGCAGCGCCTGACCGTTCTCATCGATTAGTAAGAACTCATCGAAGCTCTGCGTATGGCCCATACGGAAGGCAGCGGCTGAGAACAGATGACTGACAGACGGATCGACCTGGTCGTCATAGCCTGCATAGTCAGCAATGGTATTGTCACCAATTAGCAGCGGCAGATACTCGCTGTAGGTAATGTGTTGAATCTGAGCGGCGACTAGCTTACGAGCCCGTTGATAGACGGCTTCTCCGCTCAGTTCAGGGTTCGCTGCGCTGATCGCATCGGCCAAGCGGTTATGCTCACGTACAAACACTGTATGCATTGCTGTCAGGCCGATGTTCTCATTCGCTCGCACGTCACCTGTTGCGAAGAGCGTAGCCGGATCGGTTAGGCCACGATTGCTGTTGGCCAGCACACCGTCTGGAAATGTCTCGCTGTTGTTGATTGGTAATAAATCACCGTCTGAGACTTTCAGTCGTCCGGTGCCATCGTTGGTTCTTAGGGCTATGGCCCGCGATTCAT
>NZ_JADEXO010000151.1 GCF_015207105.1 cf. Phormidesmis sp. LEGE 11477 | reverse complement strand
GTGAGGGAGTGGGGGAGTGAGAAGTGGAAGGCGCAGAATTGGAGGAGGAAGCCATTAGAGGGTTTTGGTGAATCTTCTGTTTCGCCTTATGCTATCGCTACTTTGTTCGGGTTCATTCTATTTCTGCGACTAGGCGAAAGCCGAAGAGAATATGTTTTGCATCTGTGGGGCGATCGTGCTGATAGGCGGCGCGGCAAAATCCTGGGTAGTCATCCCAGCCGCAGCCCTTGAGCAAGACCTCCGTTTCGCCGTTGGATTTTTCAACCAGCGTGCTGGTGTATTCAAAAACGTTGCCCGCCATATCTTCGATGCCATAAGGACTGCGGCTGTCTGGGTAGGCGGCGATCGCACTGGTTCCTTCAGGGCCATTTTTTGCCCAGTTCGTCGCCTGATCTCGCCATTCGTTACCCCAAGGGAAATAGCGCCCGTCTGTGCCTCTAGCTGCCTTCTCCCACTCTAGAGCCGTGGGCAGTCGGTAGGTGACACCGTCTTGTTGCGATCGCCACTCTGCATAGGCCAGCGCATCTTCATAGGAGATCAGCACCGCCGGATGCTGTCCTTGCCCGTCTGGATACTGTTCGTCTTGCCAAAGATAGGGCTCTACTTCGCTGTAGTCATGCACTAGGAAGCCTTGCGTCTGATAGGCTGCGGCTGAAATACCTGGCTGCTCGTGACCAGTGCCCTGAACAAAGACTTGATAGTCTTCATTGGTAATCAGATTCTGAGCTAGGCAAAAGGCAGGCAAGTTGACCGTCTGTTCGTCTGGCTCCCGGTCAAACCAGCCGCGACGCCGATAGCCGGTCTCTGCTGTGGCAATCTCATCGGCTGAGTCGGCAAAGCCCTCAGCGCTGATGCGGTAGGCGTAGTCTTTTTGAGCGCGATCGCTCCCTCGCAAAAACTCTCCGCCTTCCACAAAGAAAAATCCCATCTGCCGCTCACAATCCGCCTGCGTCACTAGCGTTTTTCCAGCACCAGATACTCCCTCAGAACCCTCTTGAGCTGAGCATCCTAGCACCATCACTATCCCCAACCAAGCGGCAAATCGATTCATCGTTCATCATTCATCGTTCATCGTTCATCGTTCATCATTCCCTTCACCTTCCATCCCACTCTGCCGCCGCATCGGCTACCGCTTCATCCACGCTCTTATCGCCTAGCATCGCTGCCTGCAAATTGTCATAAATCACCTTCTGCAACACCTTCACATCTTCCATCGCTGGAATCAGCACGGCGGCATCCTCTAGCTGGCTAGCACTCACAGAGCGAGCGATCTCTACTGGAGAAGCGTCTGCTGGCAAGTCCGTAAAGTAGCTATCAGACATAGCGCCCACTGTAGAAGGCAGGACGTTAGCTGCCTTGGCGAAGGTAAGCTGATTTTCGTCATTGGTGACGAAGGTCGCAAACTTAAGCGCTGCTTCCTCCACGTCTGTCGATCTAGGAATAACTAAGTCCATTGCGGCTACGTTCTTTCTGCCGGTAACGCCGCTAATTTGGGGAGCGGCTTTGGTCGCAGCGGCAATGTCTGGTGCGTTGGTTGCGATCGCGCTCAACGTCTCCGCCCCCGATGTCAAAATGGCCGTCTGCCCTGACTGATATAGCTGAGTTGCCTGAGCATGTCCTTGCGTTAGCACCTCGCGCGGCAGCAGCTCATCTTGATACAGATCCGTCCAGTACTGAAATACCGCTGTGCCTTCAGGCGTATTGAACGCCGCGTTCCCCTCGTCATCGACCAGAGGCACCCCCATTTGCACAAACGACTGCAGTACGTCTGCTGCGTCCTCAGGCACAAAGCTAATGAAGAAAGCGTACTTGCCAGTTTCATCTTTAATTGTTCTAGCCGTCTCAGCCAGTTCGGAAAAAGTAGCTGGCGGCTCTGCAATACCTGCCTCTTCAAAGATTTCACTGTTATAAAGCGTCACTCTAGCCGTCAGATACCACGGGAAGCCAAAGCTCTCGCCATTAATTTGAGTCGCTTCAAAGATCTTCGGCAAATAAACCGCTTTTTCCGCCTCAGAAAGCTTGTCGTCTAGCGTTAGCCAAGCTCCTCTTGCCGCCAGCTGAGAGGCAAAATTAGGATTCAAATTCACCACGTCTGGTGCGTTGTTCGCTGCCACTGCCGCCAGGATCTTCGTCTCCATATCTGACCAGGGCACGTCGATCCATTTCACAGCCGTATCGGGATTCTCAGCTTCAAACTCCGCAATCAGCTCGTTGAAATAGTCGTCAAACTTAGGTGAAAGCTGCATCGTCCAAAATTCGACTTCGGCTTTACCCGAAGAATTTTCAGCGGTACTAGCCCCGTTACCACAGCTGATCAGCCAGCTTGAGAATAAACCGACTAGAGCCAGCGCTAGAAATTTTTTCCAATGACGAATCAAGGACATAGCATTCAATAATTTAGTTACAGACAAACATGATGATCTGTGACTTTACATCACCGCTTGTTGATTTGTGTAGGTGAGTGGACAGAATTGACCGCTAGCCGATGACTTTGCTACGGCGATGCTGTCAGCCAACGCTATCCTCTACGGTGTGTGAGCAGCCTGCCCCCCTACTCTATAAGTCCTACTGGAAGTAAGCCCTACTGGGTCTATAAGTCTTACCGAGTGAATCTTACTGGGTAACCTAAAAACAAGTCTCCTCACTTCTTTTCCTTGTAACAATGCTCTCTTTTGAAAGTTCGGCCAGCATACAGCCGTCATTACTAGATGAGCTCACCCTTTACAAACAGCTATTAAAAGGCGTCGCTTCAGCAACTAATCGACTGCTGACTACACAGGACTATCGGCAGGCTGTGGATGAAGCCTTGGCTATTCTAGGCGCAGCGATTCAGGTCGATCGCATCTACATATTTGAGACGCATTCCCACCCAGACAACAGTGAGCCGGCAATGAGTCAGCGATGGGAATGGACCGCGCCAGATATCGTCCCAGAAATTGACAACCCAGACCTACAAAACCTTCTTTATAGTGAGTCTCTGCCACGGTGGTATCGCAAACTTTCCAATCATCACCCTATTGTGGGTCTGGTTAAAGATTTTCCGCCTGAGGAACGCTGTGTTCTTGAGCCTCAAGGTATTCTATCTATTTTGGTTGTCCCTATCTTCATTCAAGCTCAGCTCTGGGGGTTTGTAGGGTTCGACCAGTGTCATAGCGCGCATGAATGGAATGAGACTGAATTAGAAACGCTACGAGCCATGGCGGGCAGTTTAGGCGGCGCGATCGCTCAACACCGAGCAGAAGCTAAGCTTCAAAACTTGAATCATCAGCTAGAAGCAACAGTTGAAGAAAGAACATGCGCCCTACGCCAGACAAATTTGGAACTAGAAAACACGCTGGAATCTTTGAAAGAGACCCAGATTCAATTGATTCACGCAGAAAAGATGACCGGACTGGGTCAGATAGTAGCTGGCGTTGCTCACGAGATCAACAATCCGGCTACATTTATCTATAGCAATCTTGGACACGCTCAGTCCTATGTAACTGACTTACTGAGTCTAGTGGAGGCATACCAGAGCGAATATCCAAACAGCACACCGCTCATTGAACAGAAGCTACAGACGCTAGATATAGACTTTCTAAAAAATGACTGTGTCATGGTCATCAACTCTATGACCCAAGGTGTTCATAGGATTAATAGAATTGTGCGATCGCTTCACGAATTCTCTCGATACAACGAAGCCGAATACAAATGTGCCAGCATCCATAATGGCTTAGAGAGCACATTAGGCTTGTTAGAATATCGTTTGAACCCAGTGGAGAATCAGCCAGGTATCTTAGTTGAGCGGCAGTATGATTTAGATATTCCCGACATCATGTGTTATGCCGGTGCCTTGAACCAAGCTTTCTTAAACATAGTTAGCAACGCAATCGACGCGCTAGAAGAAAAAACACATAAAGAGCAAGATCAGCGACCCAACAAGATTGTAATTACTACGAAGACGCTAAAGCACGGGAAAATTCGTATATGTATTGCAGACAACGCTAACGGCATTGCCCCAGAGGTTCGACCTAAGATATTTGACCCTTTCTTTACAGCTAAACCTATCGGACAAGGCACTGGTCTAGGACTTTCTATTGCTTATCAAATTGTTGTCAAACAGCATGGTGGCAAGCTAGCTTGTCAGTCTGCAATAAACGAGGGAACTTGTATGAGCATTGAGCTACCTAGCGACAGGTACTGAGCTGGCTAGGCAAGACCTTACTGTTGCTTACATCTATCTTAGCTCTCTACTATTTTATTCCTCTGTTCTGTTCCTACAAGAACGAGGCGAAAGCAGCCCTTTTGTTCTTCGCAATTCTAGAAGATGAACGCTTCGCCAGCATAGATCTAACCTCACGCAGACGGAGTATTGGTGAGCTGGGTGCCACACTGAGCGCAAAAGCGATCGCCCACTCTTACTGCCGCCCCACACTGCGAACAAAACTTTTTTTGCCCCGACTGAGCTGCTGCTGCCTGTTCTTCCGCTGGTTGGCTTGCTGCCGTAGAGCTACGCTGCGAACTGGCCTGCGACGAGCTAGCTTGAGTACCCATACTCATATTCCCCATCCGCATCTCTCCCATACTCATGCTCATGTCTCCCATCGTCATAGTCATGGGCTGCATCGGCGTCATCGGTTTCATAGTTGAGACAGACGGTGACTCAGCAGGCTGCATTGGCAGCGGCTCTAGCTGTCTGATTTGCTGGGCAGTCCCTTCTCCGCTCGCTCCAGAACTCATCTGCATCTGATTTCCCTGAATTGACAGATAGAAAGTCTGCTCTGCGAAAACGGTCGCAACGTAGCCACCGCCTAATCGATAGATCTGTGGGGAAGCCTTCCACTCCCCAGTCGCAACAGCCTGGCTGCTTTGCTGCTGCTGCCCCGCACTGCCCGTATAAATTGTCACGGTCGTCAGAATACCTTGATTGCTGAGGTAGAGTTCCTGAGAATTGCCTAGATCGCAGCGATAGGATACAGCACCAGCCATAGAGATATCCGCCAGTAAGTGTTTGCTTTGAGAAAATCTTCTTTAGTATATAGTCGCTTGATCTGTAGATCAGCTCATATGAGAGGTTTCTTCTAGCACCCGATAAGATGAATGACGGAATCGCTTTGAGGAATCTTTTGTGGAAAACATTGCCTACGATACCTCTGCTCCGGTATTAGTTACGGGTGCCACTGGATATAAGGTTGTTCAGTTGTTTTTCATACTGCCTCACCGTTTAAGCTGTCGGTTGACAATCCTCAAACAGACTTACTTGAACCTGCTTGTATCGGTACGCGCAACGTTCTTATGCAGGCTTCTCGCACTGATTCTGTAAGACGAGTTGTCGTCACTAGTAGCTGCGCGGCGATTTATGGCGACAATATTGATCTTGAAAGGTCTAATCTCTCTCAATTAACTGAAGCGAACTGGAACAGTAGCTCATCGCCACATCATCAGCCATACGCCTACTCTAAAACTATTGCGGAACGAGAGGCTTGGAGAATTGCTGAGCGTCAAGATCGTTGGGACTTGATCTCGATAAATCCGTCACTAGTAATCGGGCCTGGGATAAATCCCTTTGCAACTTCGGAATCGTTTGCCTTGGTTAGACAGCTAGGCGATGGCACTATGAAAATGGGCGGTTTGGCCTATGAGTTTGGAGCTGTCGATGTTCGAGATGTCGCTGAGGCACATCTTAGAGCAGGGTTTCTACCGTCTGCAGAAGGACGATACATTATCTCTGCGCGCGACACTAGCCTAATGGAATTCTCTAAAATTCTACAGCGACATTTTGGCAAGACTTATCCTTTTCCTGAACGCACAGTGCCTAAATTTATCGCTTGGATGGTAGGACCTTTTGTGAAAGAAGGCTCCACCAGGCTCTTTATTGGACGCAATATAGGCTATCCGCTGCGGCTGGATACTCAAAAAAGTATTGAAGAACTAGGTATGAATTATCGTTCAGTTGATGCTGCTCTAATCAAAATGTTTCAGCAGCTAGTGGTGAATGGCGTCTTAGCATAGGAATCGCAGTATGATACGAACGTTGCGAGTAGATAAAGAGGCGATTATATTATGCCTGCAAGAAAAGTTAGCCCTAACGAACAAGCCTTTTTAGAGAAGGTGATGCAGCGCTCTAGCATTCCTGATATCTATGATGCAAGGGATATCACTATCGTGGTGCTGCGATCGCTACGGGATCTGATGAGTACCGACTTGGCCGATCGCACAGAATCAGACTTTACCGACGAGAAAATTGCCCTGCTTTGGAAAGATGACAATCCTATTGTCGCTGCCCTATCCAAGCTAAGACCGCCTTTAAAGATTGATACAGAGACCTTCTTGCGACGCATCCGCCAGGAGGGGGGCGTTCCTAAAAACGTTTCACCAGAATCAGCCGTCATTGCCGTATTCTCGGCAGTTAGAGAAGAGCTTTCTCCTGAAAGAAATAAAGAAATTGCTAGCTTTTTGCCCGATGGCTTAAAAGTCATGTGGGAGCAAATTTAGAAATGACCAAGACCATTCCAAGTTCATCTGAACTGATTAAGTACTGGGACGAGAGCGCTACCTCCAAAGAATTCAGCCATCCCATTCCTCAGGCCGTGATTGAACGGCACTTTCCAAAAGGTGCAAGGGTTTTGGATATGGGCTGTGGATACGGTCGCCTGGCTCGCTATCTTAGCGATTTGGGCTTTGTGGTAGCGGCTACAGATACCTCCCCGGCCATGCTAGAGCAGGCTAAGAAAAACGCGCCCGAGTGCGAATTTCAAAACTGCCGCAGCGAGCTGGGCTGGGATGACAATACTTTTGACGTGGCGATCATCGTGACGCTGCTGACCTCTGTTCCCTTCGATTTAGAACAGCGGCAGATCATGAGCGAACTCAAACGGGTGTTAAAGCCGGGTGGCTGTCTTTTTGTCAGCGATCTACCGTTGCAGTGGTCTGCTAGCTACTTAGATAGATATAAAGATGGCTACAAACGCTATGGGCAGTACGGCGTGTTTGATTTAGCGGATGGCGGTACCGTGCGTCACCACGATCTTGGCTATTTTACTCAGCTAATGGGTGGATTTGACTGCCTTGAGCTAGAGACCCACGAAGTTATTACTATGAACGGCAATTCAGCTCAGGCGGTTCGATACGTCGGTCGATGCAATAAGTAATGCGATCGCCTCTGCGTTTCACTCTATTTGTGTCATTTGTGTCTGCCGCAACAGCGCTGAGGCTATCTGCAAAAAGTCACTCAGCATCACCGCTCTATTTTCGTCGGTCAAGATCGGCACATGCACGAAAATAGCAATCGTATCGAGCTTGGCCGCCTCAATAGCTGCTAATACCTGATAGTACAGATGGTTGCAAACGTATCGCCCGGCATCGTAGCTCACTTCGCTCTGTAAGGTATTTTCGAGTAGAGTTTGCACATCTACAGCAGTCTGCAAGGTTTGTTCCTTTCCTACTGCCTGTTTCTCGACGGAGAGGCAGGGTCTATTTTCGGCCATGCCACAGCAAACGACGACCCGAGGACGCAGCCGCTGAAGCTCAGGAATCACCAGTGCCGGGGCTAGATCAAAGCAAACAGGAACATGCCGTAGCCAGACGCTATTGACAGGTAATTTGTGCTGGCTTTGAATCATAGCGATCAGATCGTCCGATGAGTTGGACTTTTGGTGAGCTAGCCAGGGGACAAAGGACGTAATCAAAATATCAGCAGGTTCGCAATCAGCAGATTCGCGCTCAGGTGTAGAAATACTCATGAATGGCTGATAAGTTGGTGCAGTCGTTGGCAGCAGGTAGAGACAATGCCTTCTATAATTCTAGAGTTCTAGAGTTCGCTTATAAACGTCCATAGACGCCCTTCACAAACGCCACCCCCAATCAATCGAGGTTAGCATTCGCCGTGACGACTATTGCTGTAATTGACTATGACATGGGTAATCTCCATTCTGCTTGTAAAGGACTGCAAGCGGCGGGAGCCACGACCCTGATTACCGATTCTGTGGCTGAGATAGAGAAGGCTGATGGCGTCGTCTTACCAGGTGTAGGTGCTTTTGATCCAGCAATGCAGCATTTGCGATCGCGCCACCTGATCGAACCCATTCGCCGAATCGCCAACAGCGGCAAACCATTCTTGGGCATCTGCGTCGGCTTGCAGGTTTTGTTTGAAAGCAGCGAAGAAGGCAGTGAAGCTGGCCTAGGCGTTCTGCCAGGTGCCATTCGCAAGTTCAAGCCAGAACCTGGCATCACCATCCCTCACATGGGTTGGAATCAGCTCGATCTAATCCAGCAAGACTGTCCGATCTTGCAAGATATTCCCCCTAGCGCGTGGGTTTACTTTGTCCATTCTTACTACGCTGCGCCTAGCGATCCTAGTATCAACGCGGCTACGATTACCCACGGCACTCAGACAGTCACCGCTGCGGTTAGCAAAGGCAACTTGATGGCGCTACAGTTTCACCCAGAGAAGTCTTCTGATGCTGGCCTACAGATCTTGGGCAATTTTGTGGCCTACGTGCGTCAGCAGTCTCTAGTCGCGGCAGTTTAGGCACAGACTCCCTCTAAAGAGCCTCACCTCAAAGTGAAACCCTACCAAACGATCCCAATACAAGATTGCAAAGAACCGATTGCTGCGATTCCACTTGAGCAGTTCACCGTGGTTTCTCCGCATCCCTATCAGTCTCTGGGTGCGCCCTATGGCGACTATTCGCCCTACTTTTTACGCACAGGGGTAATGCAAAAACTTTTACAGGCTCAAGCAGCCTTGAGTGCTCAACATCCTGGATGGCATTTGCAAATTTTTGATGCCTATCGTCCGATTGCCGTACAGCAATTCATGGTGGACTATACGTTTGCTCAGCTAGCACGCGCAGCCGGGTTAGATCCTGATGATTTGAGTGACGAGGCGCGATCGCACCTCCATGCCAAAGTCCTAGAATTCTGGGCCGTTCCAAGCGCGAACCCCAACACGCCGCCGCCTCACAGCACTGGTGGCGCGATCGATCTCACCCTGACAGACGCCGCTGGTAAAGCGGTCGATATGGGCTCACCTATCGACGAGATCTCACCGCGCTCTTATCCCAATCACTTTGCCGATAGTGACGAGACGGTGCTGCAAAAGGCCCACTATCACCGCAGCTTGCTAGCAGAGATCATGACAAACGCCGGGTTTAGACAGCATCCCAAAGAATGGTGGCACTTTTCGGCAGGCGATCAGCTCTGGGCCTGGCAGGAAGGCAACGGTGCGATCGCCCGCTATGGCAACGCCAGCCAAGTTATTAGCCAAGTCATCAGCTAAATCCGTCTAGGTTCAACTTGCCTCCTATTGATCAGCCGCTGTCGATGCGATCCTTTAAGCTATAGCTTGGTTCGCCTCGGACGTTTTCAATAGTTTTCGACAGAGAGATCCGTCCAAGGCTAGCGATCGCTCTAGAACACCTGACTCAAAACGCAAAATGCCAATTCAAACGCCAGACTGGGTTAAACACGCTGTTTTCTACCAGATCTTCCCCGACCGCTTTGCCCGCACTACCCGCACTGACTTACCCCCAGCCATGCAGGTGCCGCTAGAAGACTGGGACAGCGCCCCTACTATTCAGGGCTACAAGGGGGGCGATCTTTGGGGCGTTGCCGAACGGCTAGACTACATCCAGAGCCTGGGCGTCACGGCTATCTACTTCACGCCTATCTTTCAATCGGCCTGCAATCATCGCTACCATACCCACGATTACTACCAGATCGATCCGCTGCTAGGGGGCAACGAAGCCTTCTTTGATCTGCTAGAGGCAGCGCACGATCGCAATCTAAAAGTTGTGCTAGATGGCGTGTTTAACCACGCTAGCCGAGGGTTCTTTTATTTCAACGATATCCTCGAAAATGGCCCTCATTCTCCTTGGCTAGACTGGTTTAGGGTGGAGGGCTGGCCGCTGTCTGCCTACGATGGCGATCGGCCAGCTAACTATGAAGGCTGGTGGGACAACCGGGCACTGCCCGAGTTCAATCACGATAATCCGCAGGCTAGAGAATACATTATGCGGATTGGAGAGTATTGGATCGAACAGGGGATAGACGGCTGGCGGCTGGATGTGCCTTTTGATGTGAAAACGGAAGGCTTTTGGGTGGAGTTTCGCTCGCGAGTCAAGGCGATTAATCCAGAAGCGTATATCGTCGGTGAAGTGTGGACGGATGCGAGCGAATGGCTCCAGGGCGATCAGTTCGACGGGGTGATGAACTATCTGTTTACCGGGCCGGCGATCGCATTTACGGCCAAAGATAGAGTGTCGATGCCAATCGTTGAGAGCGTCTCTTACAGCCCTTATCCCGCTCTAGATGCCAAAGGCTATGCAGAGAAAATTGAAGCGCTGCTAAATTTATACGATTGGGAAATACAGCAAACCCAGCTCAATCTGCTCTCTAGTCACGATATTGCCAGAGCGCTCAGTGTCGCGAGCGAAGATGTGACTAGCTTTCTATTAGCGACTCTGCTGCTATTGACTTTTCCAGGCGCTCCCAGCATCTACTACGGGGACGAGGTGGGCCTACCTGGCAAACTAGACCCTGACTGTCGCCGGGTTTTCCCCGAGCAAGCCTCGTGGAATCAGCAGGTGTTGAAAACGCACAAAGCGCTAATTGCACTAAGGCACGCGCATCCGGCCCTGCGAACGGGCAAATATCAAACGCTAGCAGCAGAAGGGAACTGCTATGTCTTTTCTAGAATCTTAGAAAAAGAGATGATTGTTGTGGCCGTGAATACGGGCGAAGCGGCTGTGCAGGTGCGCCTAGCGGATATGGCAGTGGAAAGCGGCAAAGTCCTGTACGGGGAAGGCACTGTGGAATGGCTAGGCGATCGCACCGCTATGCTAGACATCCCGGCTCGCACAGGCATGATTCTAGGAAGTGCATAGCACTGTAGAGTCAAGCATCGCTAGCTAAGGGCTTTTGACAGCTTTTGGCAAATCTTGTCCGCCGTCGAGGTCCAGCCGATAATGCCGCCTTGGGCCCGCAGCATTTCAATAGTGGCTGCTTTGAACGCTGAGAAATAACTGGCAGTGCAGTCTTCTACTAGCAGGCATTCGTAGCCGCGATCATTGGCCTCGCGCATGGTGGATTGAACGCAGACCTCGGTGGTGACGCCTGTAATTAGCAGATGGGTAATCTCGTACTTCTGCAATATGGACGACAGAGGCGTGTTGTAGAAAGCCCCTTTTCCGGGTTTGTGAACGACAATTTCATGCGGGCGAGGAGCCAGCGCTGGAATGATGGCGTTGCCAGGTTCACCCCGCACTAGGATGCGGCCCATAGCGCTGCGATCGCCAATTCTCAGATTGGCATTTCCTCGTTTTAACTTAGAGTTTGGGCAGTCAGAGAGATTGGGCTCGTGGCATTCTTGGGTATGAATGATCGGCAGATCTAGCTCACGAAAGGTTTGCAAAAGCGTTTCTAGCTGCGGCACAATCGCCTGAAGCTGGCTGACGTCATTGCCTAGCGCCTCACCAAAGCCACCTGGCTCTAGAAAATCGCGCTGCATGTCGATAATCACCAGCGCTAGATGATCTAGTGAAGTCGGCAGCGGGTAATCGTATGGCAGCGCCGGAATAGTGTTCATGTTTAGCGGCCTGCTGTAGCGCGTCAAGTTTCAAGCTGAGGGCTAGGGCTCAGTTGGGGAATGGGGTAGTGGGAGATGGGACAGAGCACTAGTCTTCAAATACTGGTCATCGAATGCTAGGAATATTTTCTGAGCGGTAGTGATCGGTTTGCCGCAGTCGCTGACTGAGAAAGCGACAAATCTCTAAGATCATGTG
>NZ_JADEXO010000246.1 GCF_015207105.1 cf. Phormidesmis sp. LEGE 11477 | reverse complement strand
CGTTTGAGCCGACTCAGTCAGAAGAGACGTATTCGATGGTAACGGCGAACCGATTCTGGTCGCAGATCTTCGGTATTGCGTTCAGCAACAAGCGCTGGCTGCACTTCTTCATGCTGTTCGTTCCAGTAACGGGGCTATGGATGAGTTCGATTGGTATTGTCGGCTTGGCGTTGAACTTGCGAGCGTATGACTTCGTATCGCAGGAGATTCGGGCAGCCGAAGACCCAGAGTTTGAGACGTTCTACACGAAGAACATTTTGTTGAATGAAGGTATTCGTGCGTGGCTAAGTCCTCAGGACCAGCCGCATGAGAAATTTGTATTCCCTGAAGAGGTACTCCCCCGTGGTAACGCTCTCTAATAACAGCTTCGTCGGCGGTGGCCGCGACCAGCCTTCCACTGGCTATGCCTGGTGGTCTGGTAACGCCCGCCTAATTGACCTGTCCGGTAAACTATTGGGCGCACATGTTGCCCACGCCGGCCTAATCGTATTGTGGACGGGTGCGATGACTTTGTTTGAAGTCTCTCACTACATCCCTGAAAAGCCCATGTATGAGCAGGGCTGTATTCTGCTACCTCACCTCGCCACTTTGGGCTGGGGTGTTGGCCCTGGCGGTGAAGTTATCAACCTATTCCCCTACTTTGTAGTGGGTGTACTTCACCTAGTGTCTTCTGCTGTTCTTGGTCTAGGTGGTGTGTATCACGCCCTGCGTGGCCCTGAAACGCTAGAAGAATATTCCAGCTTCTTTAGCCAAGACTGGAAAGACAAAAACCAAATGACTAATATCATCGGCTATCACCTGATCCTGCTTGGTTTAGGTGCCTTTCTCCTGGTGATCAAAGCCTGCTTCTTAGGCGGTGTTTATGACACTTGGGCTCCAGGCGGTGGTGATGTTCGCGTGATCACAAACCCGACCCTCAACCCGGCGGTTATCTTCGGCTATCTGACGACGTCTCCATTCGGCGGCGAAGGTTGGATTGTTGGCGTTAACAACATGGAAGATATCATTGGCGGCCATATTTGGGTTGGTCTGATTTGTATCTCTGGTGGTGTGTTCCACATTTTGACCAAGCCGTTTGGTTGGGCTAGGCGCGCGCTGATTTGGAACGGTGAGGCGTACCTTTCCTACTCCATTGGCGCGGTGTCTCTGATGGCCTTTATCTGCTCCTGTTACGTCTGGTTCAATAACACTGCTTACCCCAGTGAGTTCTACGGCCCAACTAATGCCGAAGCCTCACAGGCTCAGGCCATGACCTTCTTGGTCCGTGACCAGCGCCTAGGTGCCAATATTGGTTCTGCCCAAGGCCCAACTGGTTTAGGTAAGTACCTCATGCGCTCTCCAACTGGAGAGATCATTTTTGGTGGTGAGACTATGCGCTTCTGGGACTTTGACGGTCCTTGGCTCGCTCCTCTGCGTGGTACCAACGGACTCGATCTTGATAAACTCAAGAACGATATCCAGCCATGGCAGGTTCGCCGTGCGGCTGAGTACATGACTCACGCACCCAACGCTTCCATCAACTCCGTAGGTGGCATCATTACCGAGGTTAACTCTGTTAACTTCGTGAACCCCCGACAGTGGCTAGCCTCCTTCCACTTTGTCATGTCCTTCTTCTTCCTAGTGGGTCACCTGTGGCATGCAGGCCGTGCAAGGGCTGCTGAAGGCGGCTTTGAGCGTGGTTTGAACCGTGAAGCAGAGCCTGTATTGTCTATGCCCGACCTTGATTAATTAGCTAATGCTTTCGAGCAACTAGCTAGCGGTAGTTAAGAGTTAAGCAAGAAAGCCTCCGTCATCACGACGGAGGCTTTCTTATTGTCTGTTTGAACATTCCCTCAGCCACTTCTGTTGAGCGTTGAATCGGCGACGGTCCTCACCCGCTGAATACCCAAAGCAGAGTCTTAATAATCCCACCAGTTTTATCCCTTTCGAGGGGTGTGGGGAGGCTATAAACTTTTAGTCATACTGCCATTTACCCCACGATGATCAACACCCCCTACTATCTTCTCCGTGCCAAATCCACTGGCCAATAC
>NZ_JADEXO010000245.1 GCF_015207105.1 cf. Phormidesmis sp. LEGE 11477 | reverse complement strand
ATCTATGACAGTGAAGACTGGCGATGCTGCTGCACCGCTTTTTCGATAGCTTTGATAATGGCCGGCGATGGCATATTTTGCGGGGAGGCTGAAGCGGGCTGCGGCGCCGGTTCCTCTCGGCCGAATTTCTGCACCAGCGCCGACATGGCAGTGGTGACGGCCACCAGCACAATAAGAAAAACAAACACGACACCCATGCCAACCAGCATGAGTTCGACACCCTGAGCCATCATAGCGTTCATGGAACACTCCTCTTGGTTCCAAAAGCGGATTCAGTCACCGCGTGCGAGAGCGAAAGGCGTCGCCGTTTGGGCGGGCATCATGGTGGCCTTGTGAGCCGGTATTGCTCTCGCGGGGTTAAAGGCAATGTAGACAGATTGTCGACAACCCGCAATGAGGCATGCGAGGAACCGGTTGGTGGTTTTGATCAATCGACGGGGTGCAGGCCAGATTTATCCAGACCGTAGAGTAAAAAATATCGCAATGGAATGAAGTGCAATACAGCGCCGGGAAGACTTGGGGTCGTACCTGCTCGGACAGCGTTGAGCCAGCGAGCCTGTTGCAGGCGGCATGAAGGGTGAGGCATGCAGCGGCCGCAAAGCGGCATAAAAAAAGGTTCTTCGCGGATTAGAGTGAATAACACGCTACTCGCCGTTTGATGGGTTTATCGCGAATACCCGACACTTTGCCAAACGCTCGACGCCGGATGCCTGACGTAAAACCCCATAGCCTGAGAGGTTGTCGTTATTACGACACGCGGTTTCGGATAATAAGTGCAATTGGTAAGAGAGAGGCCAGCTGGTAGAGTCGGCGCCTCTCCCGACCAAGAGAAAAGCACTGATGAGCTACAACCAGCTGACCGAGAACGAACGATACCAGATTTACATCCTGAAAAAAGCAGGCCACTCCCAAGTAGATATTGCAGAGAAATTGGAGCGCCACCCCACTACGATCAGTCGGGAGTTGCGTCGCAACAAAGGACTGAAGGGCTATCGACCAGGCCAAGCGCAGAAGTTGACGGATGCTAGGCGGAATGAGGCCCGCAAGGCCAGGAAAGTCACCGATGAGGTGCAAAAACAGATAGAAACCTTGATCCGTCAGGAGCTGAGTCCCCAGCAGGTGGCGACTTATCTGGAAAGGCAAAAAATCGTATCGTTGCATCACGAGACGATTTATCAACTGGTGTATGCCGACAAGGCCAATGGCGGAGACTTATACACACATCTCCGGGTCGCATCAAAACCCTACCGCAAGCGTTACGGTAGCAACGACCGGCGCGGAAAGATCAAGAACAGGGTGAGCATTGATGAGCGCCCTGCGGTGGTTGACCGGTGCAACCGTGTTGGCGACTGGGAGGGCGACACAGTCATCGGCAAAGGACGCAAAGGCGCGTTACTGACGATGGTGGAGCGCAAGACCTTGTACACAGTGATCGTGCGACTGACAGGCAAAAAAGCTGACTTGCTGGCCGATGCGGCGGTTGCTCATATGGCGCATCTCACGGATAAGGTCAAAACGATCACTTTCGATAACGGGCTTGAGTTCGCCGGGCATGAAGAGATAGCGAAAGGGCTGGAAACGGACATTTATTTTGCCCATCCCTATGCATCATGGGAGCGTGCGATCAATGAAAACACCAACGGACTTATCCGTCAGTATTTCCCAAAGGGAACAGACCTTAGCAAGGTGACGGATGAGCAGGTTCAATTTGTCATGGACAGATTGAACAGCAGGCCAAGAGCAACACGAGGTGGCCGGTCACCAAACGAATTATTTATGGGGCGGCGAGATGATTTGCTCGCCGCGTAAATGGATTGCAGTTATTACTTGAAACCGCGATTAATTTAAAAGGATCTTTTCTCGTCATATAGCCGGCTGAACGGCTCGAGCCACGCCGTCTGGCTGTTGACCCAGGTTTGCAGGGGCTCAGGCATAGAGGAAGGCCAGTCCAGACCGTACGCCGGGGGCATAAATAGCGGCGCCAGCAAGCTGGCTGCTGCCAGGTCTGCCCGTGAGAATTGCTCGCCCACCAGGTA
>NZ_JADEXO010000150.1 GCF_015207105.1 cf. Phormidesmis sp. LEGE 11477 | reverse complement strand
CAGCCGCAGCCACCAAAGCCACTAGCTGAGTTCTTGTTTCAGCGCAGGTGCCACGCCTAGCCCCTCCTCTCCGGCGGCCTGGTACTCTGCCTCTAGCCTGCTTATCTGGTGGACTAGAGAAGCTAGTTAGACTAGCGATCGCTGGCGGCATTGAAGTGGCGATCGCAGTAGTCCCTAGTAAGAAAGCACCCGCGATCGCTAGCGCACGCTTAGTTGTGCTGTCAAAGTAGTTAAACAGAGAGGGGGCTTTCATTTAAGACATTGAGTTAGTAGAGTGTGTCGAGTCAGTAGAATGCGTCGGGTTGATAGAATGTGTCGAATTAGTTAGGACTGCCTTTTGCGCTAGATTTTACTGGTTTTGTTCCTACTCGGCTGCTAGAGCGAGCGAGTAAATAAATTGTCACAAGCAGACTAGATAGAAGTAGGGCAGATATGAGGGAAACAAACGGTAGCCAGTAGCCTCTAATCAAACTAAGAAAGCTGAGTCCGTAGAGAAACGCGATCGCCATCATTAGGCTAGTGCCCATACGAACAGTAGATAGCCGTGTCTCTCGCTGCAGCCGCCACAAGGCCAAGAAGCCTCCTACTACTGCCCAAATCCAGACCCACACTGCCTGCTGCTGTAGCGATAGGGGCATCAGTAGGGGACGATCGTCTAAAACAGCGCTAAGTAGCTGGCTGACCATATGCGCTTGAATGACCACGCCTGGTATGACCTCATTTGGACGTAGAGGCGTGAACCAGTAATCTTCTCCGTCTTGTGCTGTGACGCCGATCAGAACAACCTTACCTGTCAGGTAGTCGGCATTAGGCTGCTGGTTTAGAAACTGTTGAAGCGTGATGGTTGGGGCAATCTCGGCTGTAGAACGATAGTTGAGTAAGACCTCACTGCCCCCGGCACTCGGTGGATAGCTCCCCCGCCGAGACTGCAGCACCTCTATTAGCCGATCGTCGACTTGCAAATCTCCTACTTCTGTAAACTGAGTTTCTATCTTTTCCTGCTGTAGATATTGAGTAGCAATTTGCAAGCTAAAAGACCAGTTCGTATTACAGCGAGATCCTTGAGTTCTCACCAGAGGCAGCATTCCTAAAAGGTGTCTTCTCAAGATGCCATCGCTATCTTCTCTAAAGTCACTAAACCCAACGCGGCTCAGCGGTATCTCTGGCGGCGGCGCGATACTGGGCGTCTGAAAATAAGGGTCGTCAAAATCTTCGGCCTTGCAGACTGCGATTAGGTTATCGTTTTGCTTTAGCCGATCTGACAGCGCGCCGTGTCCTGGCGCTGTGGCAAAATCTCGATAGAGATCTAACCCGATGACGCGAGGTTGGTATTGCTCTAGTACGTTCAACAAACGAGTAAGCGAATGGTCAGAGAGCGATGTTTGAAATGGCTGACCGTAAGACTGGGCTGAGAGCGATCGCCTCTCTAGCAGCTCGCCATTTTCTGCCTGCATTTTTATATCGTCATCGGTGATGCCAATAATCAATAGGCGAGAGTCGGCCCCCTCGCTGGGTCGCTGCTGCATAGTGAAATCATAGACAGCTAGCTCCAATGGCTGTGCCCATTTCAAAGTAATAGGATGAAGCACCACAATGGTCGCTAGCAAACTGGCGAACAGTACAATCCATCCTCTACGTAACTGATAGACTAAACGCTGTCTATACTGGGCCAAACCCGGAACGAGATTTGAAACGAAATTTAGAGAGAAGTCTGGAGCAGATTCTCGAAACGCTTGCAGAGAGCCGGTTCTAGTTAGTAGGCGATCGGCAAGTGCTAGAGTAGCCTGTCTGGGATCAAGGTATTCGGCTTCCTTCCCGCTAACTAGAGTTTGCCAAGCGGGTGGAATCTTTGTAGAGTTCTGACAGATAATAGGCAGCCATGTCGCGCAGGGAAATCGATCTTCTACGCTTTGTAATTGTTCTCTCGCTTCGCGTACAGAAAGGTAGAGCGACTGGCCGCTCGAAAATGATTTTAGAAAGGATTTGAGAAAGAGCTGTGCCACCCGATCGGGTACGGGCTCGCGCATAACAATCATCTGCGGCAGATTTAAGCATTCTAGCGATTGAGCCAGACCTAGTCCGTCGCAGGAGTTGAAGATAGCCAGCCGCAGCCCTTGCGAAATCGCTTTTTTAAGTCCGTATCTCAGCTCTTCTAAGCTGAGGCTTTCTTCAGGGTTGATATAGATTAAACCGCGATCGCCTTCAGTTGAGCTATGCCCAGCAAAAAACAAGATGTCCCACGGCTGTTCCCACAGATGCCGATTTATCTCCTCCCTTGAAGGTTCAACGAGAAACGCAACCTCTCCTTGCGGCAAGCTAGATAGAAATTGCCGGTCTGCCTGTACATCAATATCTTTGCTATCTCCTAGAACCGCTAAGATCCTCACACTTTGATCTCGCGTAGCCGCAGGCTCTACTTCAATTCTTTCGGCTACTGGCGCGCTTAGAGAAATCTCTGTCTTGGCGTAGCGTTCAGCAAAGTCCCACAGATGCCATGGCAGGCGACGCAGCAGCGGATCTTGGGTGCGAATTAAAACGCGAATGGGCTCGCTAACGCTTAGACTTTCTCTTAGGCGTAAATCGAGATGGCGAAAAGACTCAGAAGACAACCACTTCATCATTCGCTGATGTAGCTCGGTTGCAGCTTGCCAGCAGTCTTCTAGGCGATTGACTGACCCCCCATAGACAATCTGCTGTGGCTGAATTCTGCTATTGACCAGGCCGTTTGCACTCAAATCGCGATAGTGCTGCTGCCACTTCGATAGATAAGCGGCAATCTCTAGATTAGGCGGCAGCGCGCCTGCCAGCTCAATAGCAGGCCGATGCCCTTCCTCACCAATCTCTAACAAGACCTGAAACCCTTGCTGAAGATTGCCGTCAAACTTTAGAACGACCAGCTTTCCAGCTGATCTTTCGCTGGCTCGTCCGCGATGCCCCCCACTATGCCGCCTGCTAGATCTTGCCTCGAGAGTCACAACACTTCTCGTTCCCTATATGACAAATTTTTCTATCAAACTAACACCGTTTAAAGCCACCTCGACCGCAAACTGCTCGTTCAACATACCTCGAAAGTTGAGCTGTAGCATATCAGTCTGACGCGACTGCGCTTCCATTACAACAATATCTCGGTCGTCGAGTATTCTAATCTCCAGCTCTTCTGGCAGATGAGAGTTGCCGCCGATAGGACAAAGCTTTACCCAGATACTCGATTGCAGGGCATCGCTTGGTGTAATGCCGACGACCAGTGCAACCCGGCAGTTAGCCTGCTGGCGGCGGGGAGTGGCTGCTGATAAAAGCCCATTTGCTGGGTGGTCATCTGGCGGCGGGGCTTTACTAGGCTCGTCTACTAGGGAAGAAACTAGGGAGTTTAAGGGGCCGAGCTCTAGCAGCTTGCCGCGTACTGTCACGCTAGTGGCAGGGTTGGATAGCTCTAAGTTCCTGAAGCTAAACACGGGCTGCGGGCCAAATAGGGTTTCTATCGTCTGCCAGCCGCTAGCGACAGCGCCTTTTAGCCACCGGCTTAGAGAGGTGATGCTAGCGTTATTCGCTTGAGGCTTGAGCAGATCGAACAGCGAAGTCAGCGATCGCAAGGTGGTGAGCGAGACTTCTTGAGTATCTAGCTGGATATCCGTGCTGGGAATAAAGCCCAGCAGCGTGGCCGTTTCTAGCTTGGCATCTAGGAGAACTGGTAAGTAGCCGATGCGACCTGGGTTCGTTTCTGGGGGAATGTGGCAAGTCGTTTCTTGGGGGAGTACCGGTCGGCATTCTAGCTTGCCTTGACCTAGGATTTCTAAGTCGGCAACGTCGGCTAGAGTCTGGACGATTGGGTCCCAGCTATCGCTAGCTTGGGTTTCACTGTCGATGCCTAGCCAGCCTAGATATGTGCGAACGGCTTCTACCGCCAAAGTGTTTAGATACACCTGTTTTGCTTTATGCGGATCAAAATGCTGCCGATAGAATTGCTGCGCGGTTTGATGAGCAGCTAGTGTGAGCGGAATAGATAGCGTTAACTCTTGCTGGATAGAATGGATCATTTCAGATGCTGGTGGCGATTGAGACAACCGGGCGGATGATTATGACAAATAGACTTTTAGTTTGGATGCGAACCGAGCCAAACAGCGGCGGTAGAAACTACTCAAGGTGGGAACTGGGATACCAAATTCAGCGGAGAGATCTTGCCAGGCATAGCCTTCTAGCCGCTTGATTGAAATGTACTGAAAGTTAGCAGCCGGATGATCTGCGACATGGGCTTGCTTAAACAAGCCTTCGGGGTCTTCTATCAGACAGGCTTTCACTTCTTGCGAAAGTGAGGGCGTTAGCTGTGGATTAACTTCTGTCGGATTGCTCTGATCTAGATGCTCTAGTGATAATCGTTTAACGCTCCTAGCATCCATTCCTTTGTAAACGACTGGCAGATAGTCTCTGCTAGCTTCTATGAAAAACCGTCTGCTCAGTAAGAAGTTGACCCATTGCAAGACCTCTCCTTTTTGTAGGTTATAGTCATCGATGCGATCGCAGACAAACGCAAACAAACGCTGAAGCGCCTCTGCATAGATCTCTTCGTAGAGGATGCGAAACTGACCTCGGTGAGGACGAGACAGTCGACGTGACTTGAGCAAAGTGCTAATCAACTCAGTTAGCGCACGCTGCCTATCAGGGCTCCCTTTGGGCTGCTTTTGAGCGGCGATCGCTAACTGCCGAAGATGATTGTCTAGATGGGGCTGTTCTAAACGCTCGGCAGATAGTCCATTAGTTCCTGGCATCGGTTATTTTGCGAATGTTCTCTCGATATAAATGTCAACTGGGGCTATTGACCTCTATGCATGACTCTCAGAGAATCGAAGATGCTTTTACGCAGCCTTGCTTCTAAAGTGCATTAATTCAGTATCTTTACTGAGCTGTAATAGTTTTAATATTACCAAGCTGACCGAAGCTATGGCTGATACTGCCTTTACACTCTCTTATCTCGTCGGATTGACTGACCGTTGGATCGGGCCGTTGGATCAGGCCGTTGGATCAGGCCGTTGGATCATCAGGCAGTTCTACAGCCTACTATTGACGTTAATCTGTACAGAAGTGTTTTGGCTTAATGTAATGCCTCTCCTGGCAGGACGCACTGGATGGCTATTCGCTAGAGAAAGATCCGCCTGGCTGAGTATCGTGCTCAACGCAATCTTCATTTCATATTTTGCTAGTGCCGTCCCAATGCAGCGCCGTACGCCGCCGCCAAATGGCATAAACTCGTAGGGAGAGAACTGTCTCTCAAGAAATCTCTCGGGGCGAAACTGCTCTGGCTTTGGGTATAGATCTTCTCTTTGATGCAGTAGATAAATACAGCCCATCAATATGGTGCCGGGTTCAAAGTGGTATAAACCAATGTCTACAGGTTTTTCTACCTGGCGGGGAAACGTGAGCATTGCAACCGGATGGATGCGTAAGGTTTCGTCGCAAACGGCTGATAGATAGGGTAGCTGCAGCACCTGTTCAATATCTTTAGGTGAATTATCTTTGGACGAATTCAGCGTTTGGAGTTCTTCTACTAGCTTTTTCTTTACTTCCGGTCGCGAATGTATCCAGTACATGGCCCAGGTGAGTGCAGTCGCGGTCGTTTCATGTCCGGCGACTAGTAACGTCATCAGCTCATCACGCAATTCTCGATTGGAGAGTTGATTGCCTTCTTCGTCTCTAGCCGCTAGCAATAAAGAGAGAATATCTAAGCGCTCGGGCGCTAGGTTGGCATCTAGATTCGCTCGCCGTTCTTCAATCTCTGCAAACAACAGTTCGTCAGTTTTTTCTGTCATTTGGCGCAGCCGACCGCCTGGGCTCCAATCGCCTACATCTTTTGTTAGCCACGGTAAGAATATCAGGATTGAAGATGCGGGCGTTGCCGTCATGTCCATCCGCCGACCCAGCAGTTGCTCTAGCTGCTCGTAGCGATCGCCCTCGTAGAGTCCAAATACCACTTGCAGAATGACACGCATCGTAATTTTCTGCATGGTTTTGCGGACGTTGATAGTATCTCCAGGTGACCACTGCGTGATCGCTCCTTCGGTTACCTGGGCGATGAGCTGAGCGTACGTTGCTAAATGTTCTCCGTGGAAAGGTGGCATGGTTAGCCGTCGTCGATTGCGATGGGCGCTGCCGCTAAGAAGCATCACACTTTTTGATCCGACTAATGGCTCGACTATCTGGTTGAGTTCTCCAGGCGCGGAGAGTTCTTTACCCGTATCGTGGGTCAAAAGGTACTGAATTGCTTGAGGATTGCTCAACAAACAGCATTCGGCTCTCCCCCAGGCGATCGCCGCTTGGAAGATATCTCCATGGCGATCAAACTTTTTATGCAAGTAGCCCGCCGGGTCAAGCATCCACCGAGTGGTTTGTAGAAATTTAGGCGTTTGGGAACGAGGAATAGTATGAGAGATAGCCATAACAGAGAAAAAGACTTAGGGACAAAAGAGCACTCAGCGAATAGTGCCTGTAAAGTCTCATTTGTAGAAGTCCGAGATTACGCATATAGACTTATTTCTACAGACGACGCGGGTTCCTACCGCTGTCTTGGTAGGCATTCCCTAGCGCCGTGCGACGACGCGGGTTCCTACCGCTGCCTTGCTCTGGGGGCTATATGTGACTGAATCTGCAGCTTCTAGGTATGGCTAAAGATCTAAGTGCGGATTACTATAAAACCTGGAATATAGGGCTTAGGGACATGGCAAACATCACCATTTTGACAATTGGCTCGCGTGGCGACATTCAGCCCTATTGCGCCATTGCTCTAGGGCTGATGAAAAAAGGCCACCAGGTAACCCTAGCTAGCAATCCCAACTTTGCTGGTTTTGCGGCTCGCTTCGATATTTCTTTCTTGCCTATCTCAGGAGATTTTCAAGAGCTGCTAAGTTCGCCAACAGGACTCGATCTACTCGAAGGGAACAACGTCAAACTGATTGAAGAAGATCTGCTATGGCAGCAAATGCTCGATGCTTGGCACGTCTGTAAAGGCAGCGATCTAATTGTGTTTTCACCATTGACCCTTTGGGGATATCACATCGCCGCCGGCCTCGCGGTTCCTGGCATCTTAGCGGCTTTATTGCCTGTCTCGCGAACGCGAGCGTTTCCCTTCTTGAGGTTTACGCAGCGCACCGACCGACCAATAGCGGGATTAGGCAACCTTCTGGGTTACCGCTTAATAGATACTCTTTTGTGGCGGCGCTATGCCAAAATCATCAATCGATTTAGACAAGAGGTAATGAACATACCTAGGGTGCTATCCCCTCTAGGGCCGGGATACCGATATCCGTCGGGTCTACGCATGCCTGTGATCAACTGCTACAGCGCGGCAGTGGTTGCTCCCCCTTCAGATTGGAAGGAGTATACTCACCAAGCCGGATACTGCTTTCTAGACACGGCAGCCGCTTTCGAGCCACCTGTAGCCCTACAAAACTTTCTGAGCGAAGGCTCTAAGCCATTTTATGTTGGCTTTGGCAGCATGATTCCGCGTCATCCTGAGCAGTTGGCACAGACCATTGTCTCTGCATTTGCTGCGGCTGGGCAAAGAGCTATTCTATGCTCTGGTTGGGGGAAAGTCAGTAAAGAAGATCTTCCTGATTTTATATATCTAGTGGAAGAAGTTCCTCACGATTGGCTGTTCCCCAAAGTGGCTGCTGCTATTCATCATGGTGCTGGAGGCACTACGGCTGCGACTTTGAGAGCTGGCATTCCTTCTATTGTTGTCCCTTTCTTTGCCGACCAGCCAGTTTGGGCAGAGCAACTCAAACAGCTTGGCGTTAGTCCTGCTACTTATCCTCAAATGGAGCTGACAAGCGATCGCCTAGCCAAGGGCATCCGCAGCATTGTTGAAGACGATAGTTTTCATCAACGAGCGCAACAGCTTCAGGCCCAGATAAAAGAGGAGAACGGCGTCGACAAAGCTGTCTCTATTGTTGAATCTTATCTTCATTCATAGGTTCTTTGAGGAAATGGCGGAAAAGAATAATGATGAGAGAGTCTTCATAGGTGATGCGATGCAATTGACAGACCAGACGAGTAGTCCCGATAGTCCATACTTGCATAGGTTGAAGGATGTGGCGATCGCGCCAATATTCATTTTGGGAGACCAGCGCTCAGGCACGACGATGCTGTATAAAACGCTAGCTGACGCGGGTTGCTTCAACGTGGTAAGAGCTTATCACATTATTAATTACGATGAAATTCTATCTAATCATTTCAATCAAAAAGAAGATCTGGCGATTAGAGAGCTAGAAGCGCGTTTTCAGGCGTTGGGGATATGCGATCGCAAGATCGATCGCGTTACCGCAACGCCGCACTTACCTGAAGAGTATGGATTTATTCTAAAGAACATTGTTGGAGATGAACTGTTTATCACGGCGCAAAATTTGCCTGTTTTTCAGCAGCTATGCCGCAAAATTCAGATTGCATCCGACTTAGATAAGCCGCTACTACTCAAGAATCCTGGGGACTTTTCCCAGTTTTTATACGTTAAACAAGTGGTGCCGCAGGCAAAGTTTATCTTCATTCATCGCCATCCTATTCATCTGATTAGCTCTAGAATCAAAGCCTCACGCAGTATGATTTACGATTGGAATGCATACACGGCCCTGATTTCGCCTCTGTATGCTCAGATATTTAGTAATCCTATAAAGCGTACTCTCATCAGGATTCTGTTCTCAAAGTACTTGGGTATAGGGCTGCACCGATCTATTCAAACATCTATCGAAGCAACTACCTACTTTATGAAAAATATCGGCGCACTGCCAAAGCAGGACTACATTTCTATCAAGTATGAGGACTTGTGCAAAGCGCCAGAATCTACTATCAAACAGATTATGGCGTTCTTGACCCTAGAAGACTGCTCAAATCTTGACTATTCACAGATCATCAAACCACGACCACTCAACTTGCTGCCAGGCGTGCAAAAGCGAGCTGGGCAAATCAAACAAAGATCAAGAGAGTACTTTGACTACCACGGCTACAGTTGAAGGGCTTTTCTTGACTGGAGTAGACGTACGAAGGCGCATTCCCTGCCCAAATGACTGCGCCACAATATCGAAGTAGCGCATATTTCTACCAAGTCCTCTGTAGAAGTGATTAATGGATTCAATCGCTCATTAGATCCAAGGAACCGGAATTATGCTTACTTCCCTCAACAGCGTCTACGCACACCTAGTTATGCGCCAATCTTCGCCACTACCACCCGCTCCGAACGCGCTCACAAGATCACACAGCTTTAGATCACTGACAACGCCCCTGTAATCAAGGAATGTCTTACGTATCTGGCGCTAAAAGCTGTTCTTATTAGTCTCAAGCTGGCTATAGCTTTTATCGACTTTGCTACTCGCCATCTAGATTGGATGCGTGAGTATTGCCTCAGGGTCCGCATCTACTCAGTTATGGCAGGCTACTTGCTGCTTGCCCTTACGTTCAGACGCCGAAATCTCCTATTACCAATAAGGTCTTAACGCTGTGAACGGATAGAGCCGTCATCACAGTAAGAACTGCGAATACAGTCTTTTGACTTAACTGATTGAAACAATTGAAAGAGCCGAATAACCCCATAAAGAGGTGAGCAAATGGAAAATCTAGTGACAGTAACCGCAAAGCTAACTTGGGATCAAACGTTGCGAGTCAGCTACCCAGACGACGATTTTGTCATCGTCATTGAAAGCCCGCTGGTGATTCCCATGTTTCTTAATTGCTGCCAGGACTGGAAGAAAGGTGAGTTGAGCCGATGGCGTTCTACCCTGTTGACCATTGAGAAAGATGACTGGATTAGATGGCGAGATGCATTAATTGAGTCTAAAAAGCCTAAGCGCTGGGTTGATTCTGCTAGAGACTGGGTAGCTGAGGTTTTCTATCGAGTCATGCAGACGCGCCGCCAAGTTAAGCTTGACTGGCTAATTTTAGGACAGTTTCTTGAGTAAGTTTCACCGACTCAACACAGCAGGTCATCCCGATAGGATCAATTCCATAAGGGTGATGCAGCAGGCGTTTGTCAAGTCTTGTGATTTCCTAAACTTATTTGAAGTATAAGTTTTAGACGAGAACGAGGAATGTGAGAAACGTTGAAAACTCGTTGAATAGTACAAAAAATTCACAGAGTTTTTGTGCTGAATATCGCCGTTGACTGTAATTTGCGATCGCTAATTTCAGGAGTTGGAAAGCGTGCCCTTTGATAGGGCTCGCACTAGCTTCCAAGATTTCACATGCTTTTTTCTCTAAGTTCTCCTTATACCTATGCATCTACTAACGCAAAACAAAAGCAAAGCGAGTACTGATAAAAACAAAGTAAGTACTATTTTGACCAAGCTGCAGTATTGGGAAGGCTTGCAGCCACAACAAGTTGCATTCAGGGTGCTTGAAGATGGCGAGACCGAATCGGCAAGAATAACCTATTCAGAACTAAGTCGCCGTGCTCGATGCATCGTTGGCTGCTTGCAGGCTCATGGAATACAGCCTGGAGATCGCGCTTTGTTGCTTTACCCGTCAAGCATCGAGTTTATAGTCGCTTTTCTGGGGTGTTTATCTGCCGGCGTAGTTGCCGTGCCCACCTATCCGCCTAAATCTAAACGCCATCTGCCTAGACTTCAAGCTATTACAGCGGACGCTCAGGCAAATGTTGTTCTTACCAACAGTAAGATTTTACTAGAGCGCAATCGAAAGTTAACCTATCCTGCCGAGATAGAGCATTTGCCCTGGATTGCAACGGATAATGACCAATGGCCAGAGGTGGCTGCCATCACAGAAGTGGAGCGTGAATCGCTAGCCTTCTTGCAGTACACCTCAGGATCGACAGGTCGGCCAAAGGGGGTGATGATTAGCCACGGTAACATTTTGCACAACGAAAGCGTAATTGAGGCAGCGCTTGAGCATGATACTCAGACAGTCTATGCCAGTTGGCTCCCCCTGTTTCATGATATGGGACTGATTGGCAATGTGCTTCAACCGATCTATCTCGGTGTCTCTTGTGTTTTGATGCCGCCTGTCTCTTTTTTGCAGAATCCAGTGCGCTGGCTGCAGATGATTTCTAACTATAGAGCTACCACCAGTGGAGGCCCCAACTTTGCCTACAATCTCTGCGTTAAAAAAGTGAGTGAGGCCCAAAAACAGACTCTCGATCTCAGCAGTTGGTCAGTTGCTTTCAGCGGTTCAGAGCCCGTTCGCGATCGCACGCTAGAAAGATTTTCGACAGCCTTTTCGCAGTGCGGGTTTCGACCAGAGGCTTTTCACCCTGGCTATGGCATGGCTGAGACCACGCTGATGGTAACAGGGGGCAGCAAAGCGGCTGCGCCAGTGGTTCGCTCGTTTGACAAATCAGCCCTTAAAAAGGATAAAGCCCAGCTAGCCGAAAGTGCTGAAAGCTCTGATGTGAAAGTTCTTGTGAGTAACGGATCTTCTATCCTTGATTTAGAGGTGGCTATTGTTCATCCAGAGTCTTGCACGCCCTGCTGGCCTGGTCAGGTAGGTGAAATTTGGGTGTCTGGGGCAAGCGTCGCTCAGGGGTATTGGCAGCAGCCCAAACAAACAAAACAAACGTTTGATGTCGCTTTGCCAATGCGGCCTGAGACTAGGTTTTTGCGTACGGGCGATCTTGGCTTTTTGTACGAGAACGAGCTGTTTTTTACAGGTCGATTAAAAGATTTAATCCTCATCCGAGGACAAAACTATTATCCTCAAGATATCGAGCTGACGGTGGAAGAGAGTCACCGTGCCGTTCGCGCTCACTGTAGTGCTGCATTTTCAATTGAGGGGGATGACACAGAACAGTTGGTGATTGTTGCAGAAGTCGATCGTCATTGCCGCGATCGCTCAGACGTGATATCGAACATTCGCAACGCGGTAACTACTCAACATGAGGTGGCCGTTTATGCGATTGTGCTAATTAAAACGGCTAGCATTCCTAAGACATCCAGTGGAAAAATTCAACGCGATGCCCTGTGT
>NZ_JADEXO010000020.1 GCF_015207105.1 cf. Phormidesmis sp. LEGE 11477 | reverse complement strand
GGGTGAGGGTTGCTTTTGCCAATGACCGGATTTGCCGCCAATTTTTTCGACTAGGTGAATATCGCCGATGCACATAGATTTTTCCAGCGCCTTTGCCATGTCGTATAGGGTAAGGGCCGCGACCGAGACGGCGGTCAGAGCCTCCATTTCTACGCCGGTTTCAGACTTTGTTTTGACGGTGGCGTCAATGCGATAGCCGGGTAGATCGCTATCGGGCTCTATATTGACTTCTATTTTCTTAAGAGGCAACGGATGACAAAGCGGAATGAGCATGGACGTTTGTTTGGCGGCCATAATGCCAGCGAGCCTGGCGGTACCGATGACATCTCCTTTGGGCGCATTGCCAGATTGGATAGCTGCTAGCGTTGCCGCCCGCATAGCGATCGATCCGGTCGCCGTAGCCTGCCGCACATTGGTCGCCTTCGTCGAAACATCTACCATTTGGGCTTGCCCTTGACTGTCTAGATGGGTGAGTGCTGGGCCGTTAGCTGGCTCGGTATCTGGGCTCATATCTGGTTTTGTCATGACGAAAATAATATGGAGTTTGGGCCGCTAGGATACGCTGGTCTTGTGCTAATATTAAAACCCGATGTGGGCCTGTAGCTCAGTGGACTAGAGCACGTGGCTACGAACTACGGTGTCGGGAGTTCAAATCTCTCCAGGCTCGCTTACAGAAAAAACGGTGATGGATTTTCAACAATCTGTCGCCGTTTTTTTGTTTTTTACTGACTTTTGGAACCCTATCTTTGAGCTGCCTATCGGGTGATGCTCTTCACTTAATCGCCTTCACTTGATGGCATAGACGTCACGGCCACCGTTGAGAGCAAAGCGGATTGAATGAGCAATATCTTTGCTAGAAGTGGTGATGAAAATAATCAGACCCAGTGAAGTCATCAAGCCAGCGATCGCAAAGACAATCGCGTAGCTGCCAGTGTAGTCGGCGATGCTCCCCATCAGAGGTCCGGCTAAGGCAATGCCTAGATCGAATCCTGTCATGCACAGGCCGAAGGTCAGACCCCGCTGATTAGGCTGCGATCGATCGGCCATGAGAGCGGCGATGATAGGAATGGTAGTGCCGCTGCCTGCGCCTTGGAACAGTCCTGCGAGCAGCAGCGTCTCTGGCGTATCAGATAGCCACAGCGTAAACATTGAAAGGGTGTAGCAGAAGATACCTAGACTGATAAATCGGCCTCTGCCAAGGCGATCGCTAGCCCTGCCGGTGAGCGTGCGAATAGAGAAAGAGGCGATCGCACTTGCCGTATAAATCAGTCCAATATTGAATGCCCATCCCTGGTCTTGCACATACAAAGGCACGAAGGTAACTAAAGAGCCGAAGGCAATCCCCACCATTAGTAGAATCAGCGCTGGAATCCGAATGGGCGGCGTCAGCAGCAGGCTCCAGAAAGGAGTATTCTCAGGCCGAATGCTTTTTTGAACGGCGGTTCCTTCGGTCTGTTCTAGCTGCAGCGTGTCTACTCGGGCGGGCTCTTTCGCGGATAAAACGCACAGCGTTCCAATGCTTCCCATCCCTGTCATCGTCAGAAAAGCCAGCACAAAACTGCCGGATAGATAGCCGCCTAGTGCCGGGCCTAGGGCCATACCGACCGGACTAGCAAGGCTCATCGTACTGATTAGCTCACCGCGATGCTGAGGCGGGGCCAAATCGGCCACTGCCGCTGTATACGCTGTCGAAAATGCCGCGACACTGAGGCCATGAAACATCCGTACTAGACCTAGCAAAACGGTGACGCTTTTAATTTGCCAGCCCAGGATGGGCAGTACCCAGATTGTCTGGGGCAATAGCCCGACCGCCAGATACAAAGCGGGGGCGATCGCAATCACCAAAACACCCGTCAGCAGCGCTGGCTTGCGGCCTACTTGGTCGGTCAGTCTGGCCATGCGCGGGCGAAAAAACAGCAGGCCGACGGCAAAAGATGCCATCACCCAGCCAATTTCCTGATTGCTAGCGCCAAAGCTGCCCACGTACAGAGCCAGATTGGGAATCATGCCCGCCAATCCGCCCCAAAAGCATAGCGAGGCACAAAAGAAGATAATTAAGTTGCGTTGAAGCTCTGGTTCTAACTTGCGAAATGCGTTCAAATGACTGCCCTGGTAAGTATGAGTGGTGATAGATGTTGTGGCCTGTGATCGTAGATATTTGAAAGATGAGCAAATCTTCTAGTCGCGCGCCGGGTAGCGATCTGATCGAAAGGACGGCAGTCTTCGATCAGACTGGCAAATATCGATATTGCCTGGGCAGACGGTGGCAACCGGGGGGCAGCTCTGTCGCGTTTGTCATGCTCAATCCCAGTCAGGCGGATGCTAGTCGTGATGACCCTACGCTGAGGGCCTGCACGCAGTTTGCTCAGCGCTGGCAGTACGCAGCGCTTGAGGTTGTGAACTTATTTGGCTATCGCACGCCACATCCGGCGCAATTAAAGCAGGCATTAAATCAGGCAGAAGATCCCATTGGAGATCAGAACGATCGCTATCTGCTGCAGACTGTGGAGGAAGCGGATCAAGTAGTCTTAGCTTGGGGCAATTGGGGCAGTTTGGCGGGGCGCGATCGCACCATTTTGACGCTTCTAACGCCGCATTGGGCGAAGCTCACCTACCTCCAGCTCAACCGCTCTGGTCAACCGCGCCATCCGCTGTACATCAGCCGCAGCGTCTTACCCCAACGGTACCCAGTTCCCCGCCACTTGATTAGCTGAATCGCCCACGACTTTTGTCATTACCCACTCACTTAGCAAAGCGTTGACCTCGGCTGGCGCATCGTCGTGGGGGCAGTGCCCCGCGTTGATGTGATGCTCCTCTAGATTTGCGTAGTGCTTTTGAAACAATTCGCCGCGACTGTAGGTATTCATCCAGGGGTCGGCATCTCCCCAAATCAACAGAAGTGGACAGCGCATCTGTGAGAGCAAAACGTCTACATACTCGCCTCGTTCTGCTTTGAACAAGGCAGCAAATGCCGCAGGCGCTTCGGGATCGGTGGCTGGCCTGTAGACATCTTCAACCAGTTGTTCAGTGACTTCTTCTTTGTTCACATACACCTGCTCTAACGTTCTGCGGATATATGACTTTTTGCGGACAAACTGGAAAACAACCCAGCTCGGTAAAGGTGAGAGCACAACGGTCTTAACCATCTGCCCAATTGCCGCCCTAAAAGGATTAGGTGCTTGGTCCGACTGCTGCTCGCTAAAAGCCCCCACGCCGTTGAGCATACAGACGCCCACGACCTCTGCTGGGCAGGTTGCGCCCGTGTACAGGCTGCTGTAGCCCCCGATAGAATTACCGGCGACAACGACAGGCTTGCCGACGATATCTTTGATGAAACTCGAAATTTGATCGCGCCAGAGCTGAGGACTGTAGCCACTACTAGGTTTGGACGAGCGGCCAAATCCGATTAGATCAAGCGCATACACCTCGAACTGGTCCTGTAGCCCAGAGATATTTTTTCTCCAGTGGTCAGTTGATGCGCCGAAGCCGTGGATGAATAGCAGTGGCGGTCTTTCTGGGTGGTCAGACCTAAGCGCCTCTCCAGCATGTACATAGTGGATTCGGTAGCCAGCCCAAGTCCAGTAGGCACCATTGTGGGCCGGTGGAACAGCGTAAGGAACAGCAGAGGTGACGGGTTCGGGAGCGGTAGCAACCATGAGAACTGTAAAGAAAAGTAAATGTCTTTATGTTTAGTCTATCGTGGTCAATAGAAGACTGCTGTCATAGGCATATTTTTGGCTTTATCTCTATCTTTGGAGCGATCGCATGAGGCTATCTCTGATCAAACCGCGCCGTGCAAAAATCAGCCCTACCGTTACCTGGTTCGAACGGGTAATGGCGATGATTGCATTGGTCAATCTTGTTTTGGTTCTATTTGATCTTAGCTACATTCGCTTTCGCGATCTGTATCTAGAGGTAATACCAAACGCCACAATCTGGTATGGAGAAAAGCTGAAAGGAATTGAGCCGGAGCGAACAACGACGGCCTATTTAGCCGTAGTCGATCAGCTATCGGCGCGGGTTGCAGATGGCGTCGATACGCCCGCCGAACAGTTGAGTGTAGATAGGCTATTAGCTCAGCTAAGAGAGCAAAGCGTGGCCATGATCGATGAAGACCCCTTTGCTGTTGCCAACAAGTCTGGCACCTTAGAGCAGATCAAGAATGAGATGCGCGATCGCATGGACGAAGACTCATCTAAAGCTGCTTTTAGTGAATTTTGGCAAGGTGAACCAGTGTCTAATAGCGATTCGGACTTATCCGAAAGCATTGCTTTTTTTGACGAAGAAATCAGACCGCTAATGGAGACTAACTACTATCGCGGCATTAATGAACGTGGCAATCCCATCGATTTGTTTTGGCGAATAGACATTTGGTTCATGGCCTTATTTGCCGCCGAATTCTTGGCTCGAACCTATGTGCTGAGCCGTCGTCGCTTTGGCACTAGCTGGCTAGATGCCATGCTGTGGCGGGTATATGACGTGCCGATGTTTCTGGGCTTTTGGCGCTGGCTGCGGATTATCCCAGTCACCGTGCGACTACATCGGGCCCGCTGGATAGATCTAGAGCCCGCTCGTAACCGCGTCAGCCGGGCGATAGTCAGCCAGTTTGCCGTAGAGCTAACTGAGATCGTGCTACTGCGAACAATCGATCAGATGCAAAGACTGATCCGTGAAGGGGCAATTAGCCGCTGGCTTTTGACGGCGACAGATCGCAATCAGTACGTCGATATCAACGGCGTCGATGAAGTGCAAACCATCGCTAAGCATCTGTCTGATACGGTGGTCTACCAAGTCTTGCCGAAGGTAAAGCCTGAGCTAGATGCGCTTTTGCAGCACAGCGTAGTCAGCGCTTTGCATCAGGCTCCGGCCTATCAAGGACTGAGCGTGATGCCAGGCTTTGAAGGATTTACCAGCCAAATTTCCGGGCAGATAGTTGCTGAGCTATCTAAAACCTTGAACTCGGCTTTGCAGAGCGCCCTAGCTGATGAGAAAGGGGGCGAGCTCGCCGGTAATCTGGTGGCGAGCTTCGGCAATCAACTGCGGAGTGAACTGCGCCAAGAAGAGACATTGGCTGAAATTCGCACTCTGGTCGTAGACCTGCTCGAAGAAATCAAGATCAACTATGTAGATCGGCTCGCTGCCGAAGAAGCCGATCAGTTAGAGGCATCTCGCTATCGGCTGTATGAAGCGACTGGGCGATCGCGTCGACCCATCCCACCCTCTTCTATGTAACGCGATGGATCAAACACTGTAGAAAGAACACTACAGAAGATCGAAGGTACTAAAACCGCGCCTTTCGCAATCCATGCGCTAGACTATGTTTTACGCAGTTTCTACATTTGGCTGGGTCAGCAGCGGTTTGATAGCCGACTTGATAGCCATTAGCCAAGACAAGCAACTGCTTCAGAGTTAGTCAACGCCTGCGGTTGACTATTTGTCTGGCCTAATTCGTCTGGTCCATTCGGACCGCTGCGAAAAGTGGGAGCTTCTCTAGGAGCCCGCTTTTTTTATTGGTTGTTTTTTGCTGATTGTTTTCCCTAGGATTTTGTCCTCTGGGCCGTTTTATGACGCATCCTTTAATTCCTCAGGTTATTGAGCTGGCCGCGCCGATTGCCAACCAGGTTGGTTTAGAGATTGTCGATGCGGTATTTCAAACCAATCAAAGCCCACCTATTTTGCGTGTAGACGTACGCAATCCCGCTCAGGAAGACACTGGCCTAGACGACTGCGAACGGCTAAGTGTGGCGCTGATTGAGGCTCTAGATGAATCCGAGCTGATCCCAGATGCCTATGTGCTCGAAGTATCTAGCCCAGGCGTGTCTGATATTCTGTCGAGCGATCGCGACTTCCAAGTCTTCAAAGGCTTCCCAGTTGAAGTCAAGCTCAGCGAGCCCCACAAAAACAAGCTGGTTTGGCAAGGCAGTTTAGTGGGCCGCGACGAAGAGAAACTATCGCTCACTCTTAAAGGCAGACCCATTAAAATCCCTAGATCCTTAGTGCAGTCTGTGCAGCTCAGTACTGAAGAGGCTTGAAATCTACAGACAGTCGGTTAAACAGTTTTGGTATCTACTAGCGTTGGTATCTACTGGCGTTAGTCACGATAGAGCGAAGCTAAGCACAATCAACGTTATTTATATCCTTTAGAGAGGTCATCTTCAATGTCAATGGTACAGTTGCCCGGTTTGCAAGACATGATAAAGAGCATCAGCCAGCAGCGAAATCTGCCGGAGTCAGCCGTGGAGCTAGCCCTGCAAGAAGCTCTACTAAAAGGCTACGAACGCTATCGTCGAACCCAAGAGATGAACGCTCAGTTCGATGAAGAATACTTCGATAACTTTGATGTGCAGTTAGACGTAGAAGAAGAAGGCTTCCGAGTGCTAGCCGAGAAAACTATCGTTGAAGATGTCGAAAATGTCGATCATCAGATTGGGCTAAGGGCCGTACAAGAAGTTGCCCCTGAAGCTTTAGCTGGAGACCAGGTAGTACTAGACGTTACCCCAGAGAAGAAGGAAGACTTTGGCCGTATGGCTGCGATCCAAACCAAACAGGTACTAGCCCAAAAGCTACGCGATCAGCAGCGCCGTCTGATTCAAGAGGAATTTCAAGATCTAGAAGGTTCGATTTTGAATGCCAGAGTGCTGCGGTTTGAGCGGCAGTCTGTGATCATGGCCGTTAGCAGCGGCATTGGTCAGCCCGATACCGAAGCCGAACTGCTAAAGCGCGACCAGCTACCCAACGATAACTACCGCGCCAATGCTACTTTTCGCGTTGCGCTTAAGCGGGTTTCAGAAGGATCTCATCGAGGTCCGCAGCTTCTGGTGTCCAGGTCCGATGCTAGCCTAGTGGTTGAGCTGTTTTCTAACGAAGTTCCTGAGATTGAAGACGAAGTCGTCAGAATCGTGGCGGTTGCGCGCGAGGCAAATCCGCCTTCTCGCTCGGTAGGGCCTCGGACGAAGATCGCCGTTGATACCGCTGAAAGTGATGTCGATCCAGTCGGTGCCTGTATTGGTGCTAGGGGCTCGCGAATTCAAGTAGTGGTCAATGAGCTACGCGGTGAAAAGATAGATGTGATCCGCTGGTCGCCCGATCCCTCTACCTACATCTCCAATGGTCTGAGCCCAGCGCGAGTAGATGAAGTTCGCCTGATGGATTCTGAAGGTCGACAGGCCCATGTATTAGTTCCTGAAGATCAGCTGAGCTTAGCGATTGGTAAAGAAGGCCAGAACGTTCGCCTAGCGGCGCGGCTGACCGGCTGGAAGATAGACATCAAAGATTCGGCTAAGTATGACTACGAGGCTGAAAACCAGAAGATGGCTGAAATTGCTGAAACGAGAAGGCTAGCAGCCGAAGAAGCCGAAAGGCTGGCGGCAGAAGAGGCCGCAGAAATTGCAGAGGCAGAAGAATGGCGAGCAAAAGCTAGAGCGGTGGCCGAAGAGAAAAAGCTGGCGGCTGAGGCGGCTGAAGCGGGAATTGATGTGGAGGAGCTAAGAGCTATCCGGGCAGCTACGCAAGCTGCGGAAGCAGCAGCACAGGCGGAATCGGCAGAGGCGACTGCGGCAGATTATGAAGCGGCTGGGTATGAAAGCGACGGTCTGTATGCTGAAGAGGTAGCGCCAGCTAGTGTCGAAGAGACAGGGGTAGTCTCAGAAGAGTCGGCAGCAGAGGCAGTCTCTGAAGAAAGTGAGGTAGAAGCTGCGATCGCCGATTCGCAAGCAGACGCTGAGCCTATCGTTGAGGTTGCTGACGCTGTTGAAGCAGACGCTGTTGAAGCAGACGCTGTTGAAGCAGAGTAGATGCCAAAGGACGGTAGAGAGAAATGGCAGAGAAAAATCATCGTCTGTGTGTGAGCTGCCGGCAGACGGCTCACCGCAATCATTTATGGCGAGTAGTCCGCACCTACCCCCACCGTAAAATACAGCTAGACTATGGGATAGGGCGCTCTGCTTACCTTTGTCCTAACGCTAACTGTCTTGGCGCTGCCAAGAAGAAAAACCGCTTAGCCAAAGCGCTAAGAACAGCAGTCCCGTCCGAAATCTATCAAACCTTAGAAAACAGACTGCAAAGCCAGTCATCAGGCAAATTAGGATAACGCTAGCCCACATTACGGAATGTATTGATTAGAATAAGTGCTCGCCAATCAAGCACGAGAGCATGAGTCAAAGTACATTGCTGTATTAAAGTTATAGAGCAGCAACCGCTTTACTCTATGCTTTTGATTTATGCTAAAGGGCCAAGCGTGTTGATTCGATAAGGGCAAAAGGTCTTATGTAAAACACATTCGTCAAGTCAGGTCTTAAGAGGATAAGGATGAACAAAGGCAAAGTGAGAATTTATGAGCTTTCAAAGGATTTAGAACTAGAAAACAAGGATATTTTGGCGATCGCGAAAAATTTGAATATTGCGGTCAAAAGCCATAGCAGCACGATTTCCGATGAAGATGCCGATCAGATTAGAAAAGTGGCAACTTCATCTGACTATAAGCCCGCCAGCCGCGCCGCGCGTCCTTCCAAAGTCAATAAGCCTACTCGCAGCCCCGGTGCCAAACCAGTAGCCAAGCCCGTTCGTCCTCGCGAGCAGCAGATCTTAGAAATTCGCCGCTATCCTAAGCCAGCGACGCCGCCTGACGCGAATCGTTCAGCCTCATCCTCATCGGCTTCGTCAGCTAAGCCTAGTAGCTCTGCCGCCAAGCCAGCTGCGCCTAAAGCTCCAACGCTATCGGCCCCACCGCCTAGGCCGGGCAGTAGCGCCACCGTTGCTAGCAGCTCGTCTGCTGACCCGTCTGCCGATAGTGCTAATAATGTGGCTACGCCAGTTGCGCCAGCCGCTCCGCCGCGCGAAGTTTCTAAGCCAGCCGCACCGTCGCCAGAGCGGATCGTTACGACTTCTGGGGCTACTCGCCCAGATCAGCTCAAGCCCCGTTTGGTCGCGCCACCTTCACGCCCTGCAAACAAGCCTGCTGCAGACAGAAGCGATGACGACGATAGAAGCAGCCGGGTGGCTCGGCCTGTTTTGAAACGCGATCGCAGTGGTTCTGGCCGCTCTGATGAGGATGCTCCTAGAGAGTCTCGTCCGGGTCGCCCTCGGCTAGATGGGGGTGGAGACAACGGCTCATCTGCGCCGCCCGCGCCTAAAAAGCCCGTCTTGGAACTGCGGCGTCCGGTCTCTAGAAAGACGGCAGTTGAGAGCACTGATACCGATGAAGAAACCGACGGTGATGACGATCAGTCGTTTGCCGATCCGACGCTAGAGCTGCGCCGGCCTAGTGCGCCTCGTCCTCCTAAGCGACGCGATCGCACTGCTGGAGAAGAAGAGGAAGAAGAAATTCGGCCCAAGAAGGTCACTAAGACCAAGCGTCAGCGGGTCATCATTGACGACGACGATGACTTTGAAGACCTAGAGTCAGCTAGCACCGATGTTTCACAAGAGCAGATGAGCATCTCGCTGATGCGTCCGCCCAAACCCAAAGGGCAGCGTCAGGCGAAACCTGCGCCGACTACCAAAAAGTCAAAGCAGCGGACGCCTTCTCGTCGTGAACGCCGCGAGCGTAGACAGGAGGCCGTGCCTGAGAAGCCGGAGATGATCGTCTTGACAGGTGGAATCAGCGTCCACGATCTAGCCGAGCAGCTCGCAGTTCCTCAGACCGACATCATCAAGCTGCTGTTCTTTAAAGGAATCGCAACCAACGTCAACCAGACTTTAGACATGCCGACCGCTGAAATGGTGGCTACTGAGTTTGATGTCGAAGCGGTCACCGCTGAAGAAGCGCCGGAGGCTCGCAAAGTCACCGAGATGATTGACGATGCCGACTTCGACAACCTGGTAGCTCGTCCGCCTGTGGTCACCATTATGGGCCACGTAGACCACGGCAAAACCAGTCTGCTCGACTACATCCGTCAGGCCAAGGTCACAGAAGGTGAAGCCGGTGGTATCACGCAACATATCGGTGCTTATCACGTCGATCTAAAGTCCAACCCCAACAGCGATCGCAAGTCTGGCCAAATTGTCTTTCTAGATACGCCGGGTCACGAAGCTTTTACCGCGATGCGAGCGCGGGGTACGCGGGTTACTGACATTGCGATTCTGGTCGTGGCTGCCGATGACGGTGTCAGGCCACAGACAATTGAGGCCATTAGCCACGCTAAGGCCGCAGGCGTGCCGATTGTGGTTGCTATCAACAAAATCGACAAAGAAGCCGCCAACCCCGATCGAGTCAAGCAAGAGCTGATGGAATATGAGCTAGTGCCTGAAGAATATGGCGGTGACACCATTATGGTGCCAGTCAGTGCGATTACCGGCGAGAACGTAGACACCATCCTAGAGATGTTGCTGCTAGTCGCTGAAGTCGAGGACTTGCAGGCCAACCCTGAGCGTCTAGCTCGCGGTACCGTGATCGAGGCGCACCTAGACAAAGCGCGTGGCCCAGTGGCGACGCTGCTAGTTCAAAACGGCACGCTGAAGATCGGCGACGCCTTTGCGGCAGGCCCTGTCTTTGGCCGGGTCAAAGCCATGGTGGACGATCGCGGCCATCGCTCTGAAGCGGTGAATCCTTCTTTTGCGGTGGAGGTGCTAGGTCTAAACGACGTGCCGCCAGCGGGTGAAGAGTTCGAGGTGTATTCAGAAGAGCGCGATGCCCGTGCGGCTGCCGATGAAAAGGCAATTGAGCAGCGTCAGTCTCGCCTAGCGCAGACAATGGCGTCTCGCCGAGTTACGCTCAACTCTCTATCTGAGCAGGCCAAGGAAGGTGAGCTCAAGGAATTGAATTTAATCCTCAAAGCAGACGTACAGGGTTCTTTGGAAGCGATTCTAGGTTCCTTGCAGCAGCTGCCTCAAAATGAGGTGCAAATTCGGGTGCTGATGGCTGCGCCAGGTGAAATCAGTGAGACTGATGTCGATTTGGCGGCAGCTAGCGGCGCGGTGATTATTGGCTTCAACACGACGGTTTCAAACAGTGCCCGCCTAGAAGCCGACAATATGGGCGTGGACATCCAAGACTACGACATCATCTACAAGCTGTTAGAAGATATCGAAGGCGCGATGGAAGGTCTGCTAGAGCCCGAGCTGGTTGAAGAGCCACTGGGTCAGGTAGAAGTTCGCGCGGTCTTCCCAGTTCGGAAAGGTACAGTGGCTGGCTGCTACGTGCTCTCTGGCAAGGTAACTCGCAACTGCCGAGTCCGAGTGACTAGGGGAAGTGAAGTTGTCTACGAAGGCAACCTCGATTCGCTGAAGCGGATGAAGGACGATGCTAAAGAGGTCAATGCTGGCTTTGAGTGTGGTATCGCGGTTGGCGGCTTTAATAACTGGAAGGAAGGCGATATCATTGACGCCTTCAAGATGGTGTCGCAGCGACGGACGTTAGCGCGGGCGTAAAGCGTCTGCATGGCGATGATTGAGTTGCAGCAAAATCGCTATCTTTGGGTACATTTTGCCGGTCTGGCGTTTGTACCCCTGCTGCTAGACGTTTGCTTAGCAGGGCTTGCTTCGGCGGGGCCTGCTTTGCCTTTTGGATGGCAGTTTTGGGCGATCGCACTGCTCGGTATTCTCCCAGCTCTAGCGATGCAGTGGCTCAAGCCCTTTTATATCTTTAGCCTGCCGCCATCGGCGCTAAGGCCCGCTGCTCTCACCGAAGACCAGCGGCGTTGCCTACAGATCTTTAAGTCTTGGCAAATCAAAGCGCTAGCTGTCCTAGTCGCTGCCTTTTCGCTGTGGCTGCTGGTGAAAATCTATGTGATGCTGCCGCAGGTTAGTCCGATGCTGAAGCCTAGGGCTGGTTTGTTCTGGGGTGCGATCGCGTTTTTCATCGCCTCTACATTTATGCAAATTTCGGTTAGTGCTGGTAGAGCGCTGCTGATTGGCCCAGATGCTTTGAAGCGGGTGCCTGCGGTTGAGGAAGGTGCGATCGCCACCGACTTTCTCATTCTAGGGATTAGACTCAACAAACTTTTACCTGAATCTGCTCCTCTCGAATCGAAAGAACTTGAATTAGAAGAAAAAGAATCAAAGGACATTAAACTAGAAGAACAATTAAAAGAACCAGAAATAGATGAACCAAAAATAGAAGCGCCGGAAATAGAAGAGTTAAAACCAGAAGAATCAGAAGAAGACTCTGATAAACCGACCCAAGCAGTGCATGAGTCGACTACATCAGAAATTGAGCCAAACTCAGTTTTGCTAGAGTCAGAAGCCCTAAGCGAAGAGATTCCAGAAAATACAGAACCTACTGACGAATCGGACGAACCGACAGAAGTTCTAGAATCAACAGTGGATAAACCAGCACTAGATGAAGATGATGAAATAGAGGTTATCATTCCTGAAAAGCTTCCGCCTGAACCAGAAGAAGATTTTCCGACTACAGAATGAATAGAAAACTCTCTATTAAGGTTATTGATACAGCAATTTGCCGTACCGGTTCTTCACTTCAGCTATCCTAGCTGGCCGGTAGCTCTATCCAAAAACGACTGCCCTCCCCTACCGTAGAGTCCACTCCACAGCAACCGCCTAGCCGGACGATTCCACGCTGTACGATAGCGAGTCCAAACCCTGTACCCGGATAGGACTCGCGACCGTGTAAGCGCTCAAATGGCTTAAAGATCCGAGCCTGATCCTCTTCGTTGATGCCAATGCCATTATCTTGGAAAAACCAGCGAACGGTTTGTTGATTCTTTTCTGCCCCGATATAAACTCTCGGCGAGTTGCCTGGTTCGACGTACTTCAGCGCATTATTCAACAGATTGATAGCCATCCTTTCTAGAATTAAAGAGAATCCAACAACAACAGGTAGATTCGGCTGAACTTCAATGCTAGCCCCACTGCTCTCAATGTTAGAGCGCAGAGCATGGAGCGTGTTATCGACAACAGTTTGCAGTGAAACTGGGCCGACTGAAAACTCGGTGCGGCTCATCCGGCTGTAGTCCAACAGCGTCTTCAGCAATAAGTCCATCTCAATAGCAGTCGATCTGATCCGATGTAGATACGTTTGACCAATCTCGTCGAGGCGATCGCCATAGTCTTCTATGAGAACTTCTGATAGGCTCTGAAGCCCTCGCAAAGGTGCGGTGAGATCGTGGGAAGCGGATGAGGAAAAGAACTCTAGCTCTTGATTTGCCGTCTCTAGCGCTTGAGCTTTCTCTAGAAGCTGCTGCTGCTGCTCTTCGGCTTGCGCCCGAAGCTGTCTAATCTGTAGCTGATGGCGTACCCGAGCCAGCACTTCAGGAATCTGAAAGGGCTTAGATACATAGTCAGCGCCACCAGCATCGAATGCTTTTACCTTGTCGATCGGGTCATCTAGGGCGCTCAAAAAGATGATAGGAATATCTTGTGTTTGCTCATTAGCTTTAAGCTGACGGCAAACTTCGTACCCATCCATACCTGGCATACGAATATCTAGCAAGATCAAGTCAGGCGGGTCGAACTGCGCTACCTGAATCGCTAGCTGTCCACTTAGTACGCGGCGTAGTTCATAGCTTTGACGACTCAAGGTATCGGAGAGCAGCTGTAAGTTCTCAGGCTGATCGTCAACGATCAAGATATCGCCAATCGTTCGCAAATCGCGGGCCGAAGTCATGTATTAAGATTGAACATTATCAAACGAGTATACGGGGTAGCACTAGGTAGATTACAAGCTCCTTTTGGCTGAGATTAGCTTTTGGTCAGGGCTAACGCGATAGCGGTTCAACTAGCTGCTGTAGTAAGTCAAATCGGAGCTGTTCTAAACAGGCTCGCAGTGAATCGGCGAGGGCTTTCGATGATAGCTGCTGGGTTAGCTGTTCTATCCGGCTCTCTCTAGCGCCTAGGACCGCACGATGGAAGTCAGTTTGCCAATCTCTGGGTTGGGCTAGCAACTGCGATCGCAATGCTGCCATCTGTTCTGGTTCTGTCGGCAGGACTACCGCTGGCAATGTATCGATAGCCGTGGCGCTACTATCTTTGTCTGCATATTGGTAGCGAACGCCCATATGGTCGGCCATTTTCTCAAAAATAACATTGATTTTGAAGGGTTTGGATATATAGTCATCAAACCCAAGATTGACTAAATCGCTGCGAAAGTGATCGATCACAGAAGCACTCAGCGCGATGATCACCGGGGGAGAAGTAGAGTCGGTAGCCGCTTGCTCGGCGCGAATCTGCTGAGCTGCCTCGTATCCATTCATCTTAGGCATGTACAGATCCATCCAAATGCAGTCAGGATGCCATTGCCGCCAGATGTCTACGGCCTCTTTACCATTGTTAGCAGTTCGGACATCAAAGCCTACAGTCGTCAGCAGAGAGACTAGCAATTGTCGATTCTCAACCACATCTTCGACGACTAGAATCCGATAGTTTCTTTGATCTTTGGCTAGCGCCACAACTCGGCGTAGCGGCTGCTTTGGCGTGGTGAGATCGTTCGCTGTTCGCAAGCCCAGTTGAACTTGGCAAACAAACGATGAGCCTTGGCCCAGTTGAGAGTGTACTTTGATATCTCCGCCCATCAGCCGCGCATTTTGGCGACTAATCAAAAGCCCTAGCCCTGTACCTTCGTGTGCCTGGCGACCTGCCTCAGTCTGTTTGAAGGGCTCGAAGATAGTCTCGATATTCTCAGCTTTGATGCCACAGCCAGTATCATTCACCTCGAATTGAATGCAAGCAGTTTCAGGTATTCTGTCAGATGTGCTTGCGCCTTCTATCTCACTAGTTAGTTCTTCTTCTTGCGTCTCTGTTGGCTTTGCAACGGGCGATTCATCCGCTTCTGACAAGCGGGAAACGCTCAGTTTGACTTCTCCGTGGTTGGTGAACTTAATTGCATTGCCGACAAGATTGATCACCACTTGCTTGAGCTTGATCTCATCTCCCCATACATATTTAGGAACTTGAGGAGTTTGGTCTACCTTAAATAGGAGATTCCTATTGCTGGCTCGCAGCGTCAGCATCTCTCGTATCGACTTGATAAACTGATGCAGGTCAAAACAGCTCTCGTTCAGTCTGAGCTGCCCGGCCTCGATTCGAGAAGTTTCTAGAACGTCGTTAATCAGCGATAGCAAATGCTCGCCGCTACGGTTGATGATATTTAGACGATCACGCTGTTCAGGAGACAGTGATTCGTGATAGTGCAGCAGTTGGGTAAAGCCTAGAATCGCGTTGAGCGGCGTCCTCAGCTCATGGCTCATCTTTGCTAGAAACTGGCTCTTCGCCTGACTGGCAATATGCGCTCTGCTAGCAGCTTGTTTTAGCGATGCTTGAGAGAATTCTAGCGCCGCTAATAGCAACGTCGAACGCAGCTCTTGCGCGGCGGCGACTTCATTACTTTGCCAAGGGAGCGATTGACCATGTACTGATTCTTTCCAGCGCTCGAACGACTGACGCGGCGTCAGATTCAAGCTGCCGTCTTCAGCGACAGTCGATGGCTTTGAGGGGTCGCCACCCCATTCGACTGATTGAACTAGCTCGGGCCTAAACCACAGCACGTGGTAAGAAGATTGAGATAAAAAGATGGAGATACTAAGCAATCCACAAGCACAGTTCTGTTCAGGCTCAGGCAGCACAAAATCTTGTACAAGCGAGTGGGTACAGTAAACCTCCTGTCGCTTCTGTACTAGCCACGTTGCTAGCGCTTGAACGCTCTCGGCAGCAGGAGTATCCCCTATTAACGTTAACCGGTCGTTATGATCGTTAAAGACAACAGCCGCACCCGTGGCGCGAACTAGCGCTAATAGCGACTGCTGGTGCCGCCTGAGCGCAGAGTCGATTGCATAGGCAAGAGGCGATCGCGTCAACGTCTGTCGAATCTGCTGCTGAATGCTACGAACCTCTGCTAGATAGTGCTTTTCTATCAGCGTCTGCTGACGAAATAGCTCTAGAGAAGCTATCTGTCCAAGCAGCTCGCAGGCATTGCGGACTTCTAAGCTCACTGATCTAGTCTGACAGTGATGGCAAGCGATCAAGCCCCACAGCCGGTTCTCTACGATTAGCGAAATTGACATCGCCGCCCGCACGCCCATGTTCTGTAGATACTCTATGTGCATCGGCGATACACTTCTTAGCACGGCTGAGCTTAGATCGAGTGGACTGTGCGTCAGCGGATGCCGCTCTGGAACGATCCTAACTGGCTCGTACTCGACATCAGGAATTGTCCGCGACCAGTTCTGAAGGTAGAGTTCACGGGCCTGGGACGGAATATCAGTCGCCGGATACCTTAGACCAAGAAAGCTGGAGCCTTTTAATGACGATGCTACTGTCTCTGCAATGACCGTACCGCTGTAGTCGGTGGCGAACTGATACACCATGACCCGATCAAATCCGGTTAAGTCGGATACCGCCTGCGCGATCTGATCGGTCAGCGCTGTTAGACTATCTGCCGTTTGAAACTGTCTAACTTTTTGGTGCAGCTTAGCGGATAGATCGTCAGATTCTGCATCTTCATGCTTTGCAGTAGAAGCCGCTATGGTATCCGCTTCTAGAACAAGCTCTAGAATGACGGCATCTGCACTCACATGCAAAAGCCCACGCAATGAGGATATCGGCTTTTCTTTTTCTACCACGCTAGTTTGTCTAGCAGCACTAGATAAGACTACTAACCCTAGAGAGATAGACTTGCTTTGTTCAGAAGATGGTTCAGACGTTTGTAGCGCTTGCTGAATAGCTCGACACTGCTGTTCTTCTACTATGTGACTAAGGGGCTGACCTAGTAATTCGGACGGTTCTAAGCCTAGAAAAGATTCAACGTTTTCACTTACCTGCAAAATATCTAAGGTCTTTTCCGCTAGCACTAGCAGCAGTCCATGGGGCTGAATCTGGCCTGGAATACGAATGGGCTCGCGATCGCAGTTTGTCAGCGTGACTTCGACCGACACTGCTGAGTTAGTCGTATTGGCAGGAGATGATAAAGCAGGCAGGTGATCAGACATAGAAGACTTGTCTTAAGCTGTTGAACTTGATCGCTGATATCGGGTTGTTTATATCCTTCATTGGACTAGGCCGGGCAGTCATCGTCACTGATAGATTACATATTACATAGTGTTAGATTACATGGTGTACCGAGGCTGACCGATTTAAAATAACGTGTCTACGTGAGGTAGCGTTAATAAATAAATGACCTTTTTAGATTATTAGCTTTTAGATTATTAACAGTTTTGCATCTATGTCAGCAAAGGCTGCAATTTACCAATGTATAAGGCTCGCCTTCAGACCATCCTATTGATAGATGACAATCCCAACGATCGCCTAATCGTAAAACGCGAGCTTAACCGCGAGTTTGAAGACATCGCTATACAAGAAATCATCGATCAAAAGCAGTTTGACCTAGCGTTAGGGAAAGCAGATTTTGACTTTGTTATTACTGATTTTCAGCTAGGTTGGTCAAATGGACTAAAGACGCTGAGCGCCATCAAAGAACGTCTGCCTGAGTGTCCTGTCATTATGTTCACCAATACGGGCACGCAGGAGATTGCTGTTGAGGCGATGAAGTCCGGCCTGGATGATTATGTGATTAAGGCCCCACAGCATTTTGTCCGCCTCCGTCAGGCGGTGCGCTCTGCCTGGCGAAAGTTCCAAACTCAGCGCAAAGCCACTGAGCTAGAGCAGCAGCTTCAGTCTTTGCTCAATCAGTTAGATATTGGGATCTTTACAGCCAATCAATCAGGGCAGTTGCTTGAGGCGAATGCGGCTACGCTCAACATGCTAGGAATAGAGTCGATAGAGGCAGCGCAGCTAGCATTAGGCCAAGGACTTGCTGCTGCCGATCGCCCCATTAGGGTTCCTTACACTCGCGAAATTGAGCTAACCCCGCTTAGTGAATCTTCTAGAGTTGAACGGTCGCTATGGCTAAAGATAATCGCCACACCTAGCCAGGTCAATGACAAAGTGATTATCAACGGCCTAATTGAAGATATCTCAGCGAAAAAGCAAGCAGAGCAAGCGCTAAATCAGCTAAATCAGACCCTGGAATTGCAGGTAGAACAGCGTACTGAGCAGCTAGCAGGAATCAATAGGGAGTTAGAGCTATTTGCCTATTCTGTCTCTCATGACTTGCGGACGCCTATAAGACAGATTAGGGGGTTTGCAGACTTACTTGGAGAAACGCTCAGCCAGTCTAGCCAGTTTGACATTGGCCAAAACGAAGCAGGTAAGCGGGCGGGGAACTATCTCGAAGTCATCTTGGACTTAGCTGATCGAGCAAATATAATGATTGACGCTTTGCTAGAGTTTTCTCGGACCGGACGCGCTGAGATGGTCTACGAGCCCGTAGATATGGACAAAGTTGTGCAGCAGTTAGTCTCTCAAGCAGCCGACAACATGCCAGAGCGCAGTGTTCACTGGCGTATTTCACCGCTACCAACGGTCATTTGCGATCGCACACTGATAGTCACCGTTTGGCAAAATTTAATCGACAACGCGCTCAAGTTCACGCAAAGCCGGACAGATACTCACATTCGTATCGGCACTACGACAGGTGATTTAAAGATGGGTGATTTAGAACCTTCTACGCAGACGCTACCAGAAAAGATTGTCTTTTTTATCGAAGATAATGGCATCGGCTTTGACGCTAAACAGAGCGAGCGGATGTTTGGCATGTTTCAAAAAGCACACAGTGATGAAGTCATTGAGGGCACGGGCATTGGACTAGCGAGCGTTAAGCGTATAGTGGCTCGTCATCGAGGCGACGTATGGGCTGAGGGTCTAGTGAGTGAAGGGGCTACTTTCTACTTCTCTTTACCAATTGCTTCTGCCGCGCGAAGGTAAGTGAAATGCATCTATCCAAAGAGATAAGACCTGTGTCCGCACGGAGCGCGCGCTGAGGTATGGCTCTGTACAAAAGCTCATGCATATCTCTATAGATTGTCAGAGGTCTTAGATTGGGGATAGTTATTCGACCAAAACGCTAGTATAGTATTTTGTAATAAAAGTAAAAAATCTAAGGTTTTAATACCCACACAATAGCAAGTGTGTTTTCGATGGGGATATGGATCAGTTATCGACTGGCTTTGAGCGACTGCGGTTTTTACTACTAGAAGACGACGCTGCTGATGCCGAGCTTATTAGTACGCTGCTCACCAAAGCGCAGATGGACTGTGAGTTCACGCGAGTTGAAACCGAATCTGAGTTTCGTTCAATACTAGAATCTGAGCATATCAGCTTGATATTAGCAGACTATTCGCTTCCTACCTTTGACGGTCTTAGCGCTATCAAAATTGCTCAAGACATCCGCCCAGATATTCCATGCATCTTAGTATCAGCCGTCCTAGGTGAAGAGAGAGCCGTAGAAGCCCTCAAGGCGGGAGCAACAGACTATATCGTTAAACAGCGCTTGGAGCTATTAGCTCCGGCTGTTGAAAGAGCAGTTAGAGAACAAGAAGAGAGACAAGCACTTCGACTAGCAACGCTTGAGAGAGAAGAAAGTGAGAAGCGTTTTCATACGCTGACTCAAACCATGGCAGACCCTCTTGCTGTGGTTGTTGCTAACAGAGAGGACGGCATTGTTAGAGACTTTACCATCACTTATCTCAATAAGGCTGCCTGTAATTATCTTTCTATCTCTGTAGAAGAGGCTATCGATAAATCTATATACGCTGCCGTTCCAGCCTTTAGAGACGCAAAAGTAGGAGAGGGTAATATCGACTTTTTGAACCAGCTTTCTAGCGTTCTAGTCACAGGTCGCCCTCTAGAAAAGGAAGTCATATTGGAGGGGCACGAGTCGGTCGCTCAGAAAGTTGTTATAGATTTGCGGGCTGCCAAGCTAAACGATGGCCTTGTCCTGACATGGCGTGATGTCACCGAGAAATATCAAACCGCGCAGCAGCGTCAGCAGCTCTTGGCTGAGGCTGAAGCTGCGCGTAATGAGGCGGAACAAGCCAATCAATTCAAAGATGATTTCTTATCAACCGTCTCTCATGAGCTGAGGTCTCCACTTTCAGTGATTAAAGGCTGGGTAGGTCTTACGGAAGTTCAACCTGAAGCGGATATGGTGCCAAAAGCCTTCAAGGTGATCGAAAAGAACACAGTACTGCTAGAAAATCTCATTGAAGATCTTCTAGACGTTTCACGTATTAGAAAGGGGAAGCTTTCGTTTACTCCAGAGCTCCTGTCTTTCGAACAGATAGGGCAAATAGTTGCTTGTGCCATAGAGGCGCTAAGCATAGTCGCTATCACAAAACAGCTCCAAATCTCATTTCATACTCAGTCTCTACCTATACGGGCAGGTAGTATGACCTCTAAAGAGGAAAAGTCGTCTGAAGAGATAGCTGATAAACCACCCTCTCTAGAAGGCGACTTGCTATCGAACTATGTAATGGCCGATGGTGTCAGGCTACAGCAGGTCATCCGAAATTTACTCTCGAATGCCATCAAATTTACTCCCGAGAAAGGCTCGATAGATATTTCCTTGAGCGGTGAAGAAGATACACTCTCAATTTCAGTCAAAGACACAGGCAAAGGACTAAAGGAGACAGAGATCCCCCATCTTTTTGAGCGCTTTTGGCAAGCACGAGACACTCCATCAGAGAAGAGTCAACGAACAAAAGGACTGGGTATAGGACTTTCGATTTCTCACTACATCATGGGCCTTCATTATGGCAGCATCAGAGCGCAGAGTGCAGGAGTCGGGAAAGGAAGCACCTTTACAATTGAGCTGCCAACGCTATCTTCAGAGGCAATGTCAGTTCTATATTCGCAGGAAGAGAGTAGTAATACTCCATCTGAGTTAGGCATTAGTGACCAAAGGTCTCAAGAGAGGGATGATTCCCTCCTTCAGGGAGTAAAAGTGTTAGTGGTAGAAGACTATATAGATGCGCTAGATATGTATAAGTTGATGCTAGAGACATACGGCGCGCAGGTCAGCGTTGCGACCACCGTTGAATCAGCCATGGAGGCTTTTGAAAGCTGCCAGCCAGATGTTCTCGTTAGCGACATCAGCCTCCCTGACTCGGATGGGTATGCGCTGCTCAGAAAGATCCGCGCTCGAAGGGCTGAAGACGGGGGTGATGTACCTGCGATCGCCCTGACTGCCTTCATAGAAAGTCAATACAGAGCCAAAGCACTCCTAGCAGGTTTTCAGATGCATATTGCCAAGCCTATTGGACTAAAAGATATTGCAGAAGTCGTCGCTCAACTGACGCAGCGAACTCCCCATTGAAGCTTGAATCTGAAGCCCAGTGACTGACACTATGAACGACACTACATGAGCAGAGCCTGAGAACTAACTGTGTTCTCTCTTCTAGACTCTTCTATCTTTTCTCAGATACCTCTTAATTGACTCTCACGAGCTGGCCGCTGAGCAATGGCATTCTTAGATCAATGAAACAAACGCATTGATTCCAAAGGAGCCAACTCATGAAAAACCTAATCTTCTCTACTCTCGCATTGACCGCTGCTGCCCTAACTTTTGCACCTGTTGCTAACGCTACTGAAATCACCTCTTCTTCTATTCAGCAACGCCGTCTAGAGTTTCTTGATACCCAGACTAAAGCAGTGGAAAATATCCAAAAAGCTCGCTTGGAGCATCTAGACACTCAAACCAAAGCTATTGAAAGCGTTCAAGATGCTCGTCTAGAGTTTCTCGACAGTCAGACTAAAGCAGTAGACAACATCCAAAAAACTCGTTTGGGGCATCTAGACACTCAAACCAAGGCCATTGAAAACATTCAAGATGCTCGCCTCGAATTTCTAGATAGTCAGACCAAAGCAGTGGGTAATATCCAAAAGGTTCGTCTAGAGCACTTAGACAGCCAGACCAAGGCCATTGAAAACATTCAAGATGCTCGCCTCGAATTTCTAGATACCCAAACCAAGGCCATTGAAAACGTTCAAGATGCTCGTCTAGATAGCCTTGATGCTCGCACCAAGTAATACTCCCTTAATTGAAGACTGGTCTCAAAAGCTAGTCTGAGCAGCTGGGTGCATCCCACTTATGCAGAGCTATCGAGCCCTCATCCCCTAACCCCTTGCTCCCGTAGAGCTTGCTTTTCTCGTAGAGTGGGGAGAAGGGGAACCGGATTCAAAGTCTTTCTCCCATCGGGAGAGGGATTTAGGGTGAGGGCGAGCAAATGACTTACGAAAGTGGGATGCACCCTTCAATTTTCTCTTAGAACCTCTTAGAAGGCGATGAATGCTCGCTACGTCAGTCATCTACTCAGCTATCGGATTCGGCTATTAGATACTTCAAGTCTTCGATAAAATTGGTAAAAAAGCTTGGCGCATTGACCTGCAGGGCAACCCAAGCATTCGACTGCGGTTTCGCACACTGTCGAGCATCGATTAAGGTTTGTCCTTTTGTCCATTCGCCTTGGGTTTCGATCTGCACCCTAGCCCTTTGCATCATTAGCGTATCAGGATAAAAGAGATAGCCAAGCGTTGCGGCGTCGTGGACTAAAAAGCCAGGTTCTCCAGAAGTTTCTCGATACTCTAGAGTGGTGCCTATCATAAACTGACAAAGCTGAACAACAAACTGAGCTAGAGGGCTGTGAGGATTAGACTGGATGACTGTTTCAGCCATGTCTTGAGTGAATACCAACTTTCGGGTCACGTTTAGGGGAAGTACAACAATATCATCGCGGCTATCGAACACCACGTTAGCGGCTTCAGGATTGAACCAGATATTAAATTCTGCGGTTGGTGTGACATTTCCTGCAGAGTAAAACGCCCCGCCCATGACGATAATCTCTTTAGCTTTCTGAAGAATGCCAGGTTGTTTGATCTCAGCGGCTGCCAAATTAGTCAAAGGCCCAATAGCAACAATGGTAATGGTGCCAGGGTTGCTATTCAATTGTTCTATGAGCAGTTCGTCGGCCTGAATAGCAGACGAATAGTCACAGGTTGCTGGTGGCAGCGTTTGGGACAAATTTCCCATCCCATCTGCTCCATGAATGTGTTCAGCTCTTGAATCTCCCTTTAAATCTTGCTGGAGTGAGACTCCGCGCCCTACCGGTATGTCGGCAAAGCCAGTCAGCTCAAGGATTTGCTTACTGTTAGTAAAGGTCTGACGAGCCGTGACATTTCCTTCTGCGGCGGTGACGGCAACGAGGCTAGCGTGCTGTTGTTTGACTAAGCTCAGCACCCACAGAAAGGCAAAGATATCGTCACCACCAGGATCGGTGTCGAGGATAATTTTGACGGGCTGAGCAACTGCTAATGAGGAATCAGGCATGGTGGAGCTATGTGTCTTTTGTATGTGCCCTAATGGGATACTACGTCTTATTAAGAGAGATTCTAGAGCTTACTTACCCCTGCGGCCAAACGGCTCGATGATGGCGGCCACGAAACTAGAAGCAGACGCTACCATGCGTAAAACTGTGGCTTTTCTTACAATCTGTATCGAATATATAGGCTACGCTTGATTGATTAGGGGAAGCGAGTAGATTCGATACTTGATGCCCACTCTTGATGCCCCCTAGCTGCTTGAACTGGAGAACCACCTATGACAAATTCATCATCTACTAACCCCGCTTACGCCGCGCCAGATGCTGAGCTTTGGCAGAGTTTGAAGAGTGCGATCGCAAATAGCTCCGGTTTTCAGAGCTGGTGCTCTGAGCAATCTAGCGCTGTAACGACTAGTACCTCTACAGACAATATGGTGAGGCTGTACCTGCGTGAAACGCTAGAAACGCTGGCGTATTAATCTGAGCGTATTGATTTGTTTTTGGCGAGGCTGCGGTTTCGACCTTCGTGCGTCTGGTTCTAGGCTCGCTCAGACAAATCTACGTTCACGCCTGTCATTGCTTAAGCATCTAACTCTCTTCGCCCTTCCAAAGCTCTAGCTAGGGTCACCTCATCTGCATATTCTAGGTCGCCACCCATCGGCAGGCCAAACGCAATTCGAGTCACTTTGGTGAAGGGTTTCAGCAGCTGACCTACATACAGCGTCGTGGTGTCCCCTTCAATACTCGGGCTAATTGCCAAAATCACTTCACTAATATCTTCTTTGTTCACCCGGTGTACTAGCTGCCCTACATTCAGCTGCTCTGGGCCAATGCCGTCCATCGGTGAAATCAAACCGCCCAGTACGTGATATCTGCCCTTGTACTCGCGGGTTTTTTCTAGGGCAATCACATCTCTAGATTCGGCGACTACGCAAATGGTGGTGCGATCGCGTGACTGAGCCCGACAGATATTGCAGACTGGCTCAGCCGACAGATGAAAGCACTGTGAACACTGACCCACCTGCTTTTTAGCATCCACTAAGGCATTGGCCAATGCCCTGACCTCAGCTTCGGGCCGCTTTAGCATGTGCATAGCCAGCCGCTGCGCCGATTTCGGGCCGATACCGGGCAGGCGCTGAAATTCTTCAATCAGTTTGGCGAGGGGACGGGTGTAAATAGGAGGACTCCAAGGAAAGTTGTGGACGATGAGGGGTGAGCGACAAGGTGAAACAAGCGCAGGGGATCTTCAAGTGCGTGGGCTGTCTACTTCAGTTTCTGGCGGCGGCGATGGCGGGCCGACTTCTTCGCTTTTACCGCGAACGGGCGGCAGGCTTTCTACCAGGCCCATTTCAAAGGCGGCATCGGGTAGCTGACCTGCTAAGTACTTACCAGGTTCAAACAGTCCGCTAGGCGTCATACACACCTGGCGAAGCTCAACGATTTCAGTCTCAGCAAATATCTCTCTAGATAAGCGGCGTTCAAGGGCCATAGCGCGTTTCTCCTGCGTTCTGCCTATTCGTCTGTCTGCCAGTACTCTTGGGTGTAGCTTTGATCAAATATCTTCTTAGGACGCATAATCAACGCGATGCCGCCCAAAAGTTGAACGTCAGGCTCTGCCTCAAACCAGCGAATCTCTAGCTGTCCGCCCGCATCGATCACGTAATAGCTGAATTCGTCCCACTTTCGCTTAGCGCGGTCAACCACGATCAGCACATCTTCGTTTTTATAGCCCTCGGGTGGGTTGGGCAGTTGTTCATATTTTGCGAGTAGCGCGATCGGATCTTCGGCTTTTAGAATCACCTGCCATCCAGGCACGGGTACCCAGGCTCCTGTTCCCGAAAATTTCACCAGTCCAAAGGTGTCCTCTGGTTCGACCATTGGCACCTGCTTATAGTCTTCTGTTGCCAGCGGCATTTGTCCGGCTACGGGCACGATGACTGGAGAGTCTGCCTCATCTTCTAAACGAAAGATAGGCAGTCTAGGGGCCGATTTGGTCGATATGACCGTGAAGTCAGTTAGCAGCTTTTCGATTTTGCTGCGAGCGCTATTAGAGGCCGCAAATCGCAAACTCTGTGCAATCAGCCGCGATCTGGCCTGCAAATCACTCTGCTGACGAGCCAATCGCCAGTAGTAATAGGCAGCAGCATCACCCATGTTTTTCTCAAAGCCAGGCGGCGGCGTTTCGCTGTAGTAAAAGTCTCTAAGCCCTTTGACAATCTCTTTGACCTGCTCGCTATCTAGGCCGTGGCTAAAGGCAAAATCAGCAGCGGCAGCGCGGCGCTCTTGTGGCAGAATTCTAAATTCGTAGAGGCTATCGCTGCCCCTGGTTTGATAGTGGGCTTTGGTTTGCTCACTCACGCCGCCCGCCAGCATAGAGTCAAAGACCTGAGCGGCGACGGTGAGCTGATTTTGCTGGATGGGCTCAAATCCAGTCGCCTCAAAGATGTCTTGAGGACTCATCTTTGCTTTTTGCAGCGTCTGACAGGCTTTGCCCCAGTCCACCCAATTGCCCTCTTTGCGCCGTAGCTTTAGGATGATGTCTTGAATCTCAGGCTGATTCGTAGGGCTGTTCGATTCACCAGATTCGGTGCCACCGAACTCGGTGCTAGATGTGCTAGGGGGCGTAGCGGCCATAGGGAGTTGACGCAGTTCTCGTTTCTACGTAATTATAGTAGTCTAAGCAAACGTCGGTTGAGTCGATTTGCTTAGCAACTCAAACATAAAGCGGCACCGATATACAGTGACGCTAGCGTAAAAATAAGGGGCTATAGCGCAGCTGGTAGCGCACCTCAATGGCATTGAGGGGGTCAGGAGTTCGAATCTCCTTAGCTCCATTTTTTAAGATTTTGAATAGTGGTCTTGGTACCAGTCTACGAATTTCTGAATGCCTACAGATAGCGGCGTTGAAGGTTTAAAGCCAACATCGTCCATCAGATCTTGCACGTCGGCGTAGGTCGCAGGCACGTCGCCTGGCTGCATGGGCAGCATGTTTTTTTCTGCTTTTTTGCCCATCGCCGTCTCGATAGTGGCAATGAAGTCCATCAGCGTCACCGGGCTGTGGTTGCCGATGTTGTAGATTTTGTACGGAGCACTCGTATCAGAAGCGCTGGTGACTTTGCTTTGGGTGGCGGCTTCGTTTTGGGCGGTGGCCTCTGCTGTAGTCGATGGAGACGGCGGGTGATCCATAACGCGGATGATGCCTTCTACGACATCATCTATATAGGTAAAGTCGCGCTTCATTTCGCCGTGGTTGTAGACATCGATTGGCTTTCCTTTGGCGATCGCATCCACAAACTTGAAATACGCCATATCCGGTCTGCCCCAAGGGCCGTACACCGTAAAAAATCTCAGCCCTGTTATCGGTAGACCGTACAGGTGGCTGTAGGCATGGGCCATCAGCTCATTCGACTTCTTCGTGGCGGCGTAGAGTGAGACGGGATGGTCGACCCGGTCGTCTGTGGCGAAAGGCACCTTCTTGTTCTTGCCATAGACAGAGCTAGAGGAGGCGAAGACCAAATGCTCCACCTGGCTCTGACGACAGCCTTCTAAGATGTTGACAAAGCCGAGTAAGTTGCTATCTGCATAGGCAAGCGGGTTTTGCAGAGAATAGCGTACGCCCGCTTGAGCCGCTAGATGAACCACACGCTCAAACGACTGGCGCTCGAAGAGCTGGCTCATGGCAGTGCGATCGCCAATGTCTATCTGCTCGAAGCTAAAGTCTGAAAACGTCTTGAGCTGGGCTAGCCTGCCCTCTTTCAAAGAAACGTCATAATAATCGTTCATGACATCGATGCCATAGACAGGGATGCCTGCTTCTAACAGCCGTAGAGAGAGGTAGAACCCAATAAATCCGGCAGCGCCAGTCACAAGAATTGCCATAGTCAAAAGGTGGTGAAAAGGTAATGAAGATCGAGCGTTGATTAAACATTGTGTCGTGACTTGGGAAAATCAGGGCTCCAAGTCTTTGCAAAGCGATTTAGATCACCGTCATATTCAAGAGATACCGAGTTTTTGAGCGCTTTTATAACCGTAGACGCAAGCCTTCATCATCAGTGATACGATTGCCAAAGCACAAAATGAGAAAACTAAAAAGAGTAAGGACGCATCAATGCAGGAAATTGATAAGTCGATTTCAATCGACGGTCGAGATATTCAGCTGAAGACGGGGCTGTTTGCTCCGCAAGCTGGAGGCTCGGTGCTGATAAGTTCTGGCGATACGGCTGTATTGGTTACAGCTACACGCTCTAGCGGCAGAGAAGGGATCGACTTTCTGCCTTTGCTAGTAGATTACGAGGAACGACTGTACGCCGCAGGTCGTATTCCAGGTGGGTTTTTGCGTAGAGAGGGTCGCCCTCCTGAGCGGGCAACGCTGACCAGCCGACTAATCGATCGGCCCATGCGACCATTGTTCCCTCAATGGATTCGCGATGATATTCAAATTGTGGCGACCACCCTCTCGATGGATGAGGACGTTCCTCCTGATGTATTAGCCGCCACTGGCGCATCCATTGCTGTTTTGCTAGCGGAGATTCCATTCAATGGGCCGATGGCAGCGGTGCGTGTAGGGTTGGTTGGAGATGACTTTATCATCAACCCTACCTATCAAGAGATCGAAAGCGGTGAGCTCGATTTGATCGTAGCCGGCTCTCCTGATGGCGTGATCATGGTAGAAGCTGGCGCTAATCAGCTGCCTGAGCAGGACGTGATCGAAGCGATCGACTTTGGCTACGAAGTAGTGCGCGATCTGATTCAGGCGCAGCTAGATCTGGTCGAAGAGCTAGGGCTAGAGCGGCCAACTGAGCCAGAGCCTGTGATTGATCCTAGCCTAGAGACATTCTTGAGCGATCGCGCCACCGCCGATATCAAAGAAGTCCTCAAGCAGTTCGATCAATCAAAATCCGAACGCGACGATAAACTTGACGCGATTAAAGCCGCGATCGCCGAAGAAGTTGCCGCTAAAGACGAGTCCGATCCGGTGCGCGCCGCGATCGATAGCAGTAGCAAGGCACTAGGAAAGTCATTCAAGCGTTTGACTAAAAAGCTGATGCGATCGCAAATCCTAGAAGAAGGCGTTCGCGTAGACGGTCGCAAGCTCGACGAAATTCGCAAGATTACCTGCCGAACCGGCGTATTGCCCACTCGCGTTCACGGCACGGGCCTGTTCCGCCGAGGCTTGACTCAGGTGCTCTCTGTTACCACGCTCGGCACCCCTGGCGACGCTCAGATGATGGACGATCTTCATCCTGGCGACGAGAAGAAGTATCTACACCACTACAACTTCCCCCCTTATTCTGTCGGCGAAACCCGGCCAATGCGATCGCCCGGTCGCCGCGAAGTTGGCCACGGCGCGCTAGCTGAACGCGCCCTGATTCCAGTTTTGCCCTCGCAAGAAGATTTCCCCTACGTCATTCGCGTCGTTTCTGAGTGTCTATCTTCCAACGGCTCTACCTCAATGGGGTCTGTCTGCGGCTCGACCCTGTCATTAATGGACGCGGGTGTGCCGATCGCGCAGCCCGTCAGTGGCGCGGCCATGGGTCTAATTCGAGAAGGCGATGAAGTCCGTATCCTTTCCGATATTCAAGGGATTGAAGACTTCCTTGGTGACATGGACTTTAAGGTAGCGGGTACCGACAGCGGTATCACTGCCCTGCAGCTCGATATGAAAATTACTGGCCTGCCGATGGAAGTGATCAGTAAAGCAATCAACCAGGCGCGTCCTGCTAGGCTTCATATCCTCGAAAAAATGCTGGGCGAACTAGATAAGCCTCGCACCGAGGTTTCTCCTTATGCCCCTCGCCTGCTGACCATGCAAGTCAAGCCTGATCAAATCGGTATGGTAATTGGCCCAGGCGGTAAGCAAATCAAAGCGATTACCGAGGCCACAGGTGCCAAAGTGGATATCGAAGACGATGGTACAGTCACCATTTCGGCGGTTGATTCTGATAAGGCTAAGCAAGCTCAGAAGATGATCGAAGGCATTACCCACATACCCGAGGCTGGCAACGTCTATATGGGTAAAGTCACCCGTGTGATTCCGATTGGGGCCTTCGTCGAAATTATGCCCGGCAAAGAAGGGATGATTCATATCTCTCAGCTAGCCGACTACCGAGTAAACAAGGTAGAAGACGAAGTGAACGTAGAAGACGAAGTACTCGTTAAGGTCCGTGAGATCGATAATCGTGGCCGCGTTAATCTGACTCGCTTGGGCATTCATCCCGATGAGGCAGAAAAGGCTAAGGAAGCCGCAGGCGTTGAGTAGAGTAGAAGCATTTGCTTAGACTAGTGCAGCGTCAAGACTAAAAAGTGGGGTAGACGATCTCTAGAAGTCTTGTAAGATAGTGCCTCTAGAAAAGGCTTACCCTAAAACTAAGTGCTGACGCTGCACTAGTAATCAAAAAGAGGTACCCGATGGACGGTATCTCTTTTTTGTCTTCAGGTGATTATGAAGTTTAGTTAGTCGAAAGGACGGAAGCTTAGCGTATGTGTTTGAAGAAATAAAAAGATGGAAGCTAATCAGATAAATATCGCCAATCCACGCTACCTGTAGTGGCTGTGTTTAAAGCCTGACCCTAGATATCCGTATCAACGTTGTTAGAGATGTTTTACCCAGTTGTGAATAGATTTACGAATGAATGTTTTAGAAAGAGATTCTTTATATTGTTCCCTCGTGGCGACGGAAAGAATCTTCTCAAAGATGTAAAGTGAAGTGTAAAATGAGGGTTGTGGGCATTTTTAGGATATATGAAAACAGCAGCACCTAAAATGAACCTTGCGCCCGTGTTCTACACGCTGGCTCAAGTCCAATTCAATCCCATTGCGCAGATGTCGGTTTATGTTGATCGTGTGCAGGAGCATCTTCGTCGGAATGGATTTCCAGACTTTCGTGAAGAAAACCTATTCGAACTGGCAATTCGTCGGTTGGATGAACCACAACCTGATGTTCGACCTCAAAAGCATGTCCGCTGGAGCTTTACAAATACCCAGCGGACTGAAGGATACTTACTTTTATCTAATGCTCTAGTGTTTCACACAACCAAGTATGATACCTTCACAAAATTTCTGGAGAAGACTATTCTTGGCTTGAATTTGATTCATGAAACCGTGGAACTAGCTTATGTGGAGAAGATCGGGCTTCGTTATCTCGATGCAATAGTGCCCGCCGAGGACGATACGTTACAACAATACTTGAACCCCTCTTTAATGGGGTTTTCTGCCAACCCAGAAGGTTGTCTAGGCCATAGCTACACGGAGACGGTTACAGGTATCGCTGGTGGTAATTTAAGTGTCAGAGCAGTTATCACTGATGGTTCATTAGCACTATCTCCTGACTTAACGCCCTTGCAGCTTGAACTACAACCTCGATTTAAAGAAGTGAATAGGCGAAATGCTGTTTTAGATGCCGACTATTGCGTTGTTAAAAGAAGCAACTTTGATCTTGTGGAAATACAGGAGCAACTTACGAGGTCTCATGACATTATCACGGAGACTTTCAAGATTTCAGTGACTGACTACGCTAGAGAAAGATGGGCTTAAGAGTATGAACGTAGTTAAAAAAACATACCCAGAAATTACCTCTTATCCTGACAATACTTATAGCCCTTGTGCTTCCGCTGTGCTGTCAGCGGTTCCGCTATTAATTTGGACAGCAGGCACTGGAGGCATGATGACTGTACACGGTGCAGCCGAGGCACTAACCCAAGTTCCCAATCGGCGAATCCATGTCGAAGAACCTCGGCCTGAAGTAAAAACGGATGTGATGTCACCTGCCAAGCATGTTGCAAATATTCGTGATGTATTTTCTATAAGTATGTCTGACTTGGCTTCCATTCTAGGAGTCACACGTCCTACTACTTATGCTTGGCTAGAAGGACAGGAGCCTAAAAGAGAATCTGTAAAACGTATTCAGTACTTATCTGACGTCGCTAATAAGTTTAGTCAAGCAAATATTCTTCGCTTAGACAAGCTAGTATCTCGTCCGATTTTAAATGGACGTTCTTTGATTGACATACTCAGAACAGATGAAGATCCTTTAAAAGCTTTAGACGCTCTTGCAGTCCTAGCTGAAAAAGAGGCACAGACCCGTCGCAAACTTAAGAGTGGCGGCAAGCACTTGAGATCACTCGACGATGTTTTAAGTGAGTCTTCCACATCTATCTACGAAAGGGGTTAGTTCGAGGAATGCCTTGGTCTCGAAGTACTGTGTGGCGACAGGGCAGCATACTTGCTCGAAAAGATTTTCAGGTAGTAGGCTTGTCTGATGACTCGGAAGCTGAAGTCGCTGTAGTGATATCTCATGACTGCGACATAGCAAATAACAATCTGAATGTTGAACCATCTGTAGAATTTATCATTGCTCGAATCATTGCTGAAAATGATGGTAACTGTACCTACGGGAAAAATCCACGTACTTTGCATCTAGATTACATATGTGGAGAGGAAACGGTTCACCTTGAACTAACTGCTTCAAGAAAGTCCGTGATACAGAAAAGTAAGCTGGAGGCAGTTAGTCCGGATGAGACTTACTACCCTAGTTGTTCCAATCAGATTCTTCAGAGCTGGTTAGCTTCTAGATACCGTCGCCATGCTTTACCGAACAGCTTAGTTGCTCGGCTTAGTAAAGTTTTTTCGTACATCGAGAAAGAAGGAAAGAAAAATGCTAACGGGATACTGTCTTTCCACATTGATTACGAGCCTAGGGAAGAACTCTCGCCGAAAGAACCGTATGAACTTTGGATTAATATTGTTCATGTAACTGATGAAAGTAATTATTGCGAAATGTGTAAACAGCTAGCACTGAAATTGAAGGAAAAATTTCCAGAGCTTCTCAAGAAAACCGAAAATGAAGGTACGGTAGATTTAAGGCGGTGTGAAGCAATTTCAGAAGCAGAGTTCACGCTTCGCGATATGCGCGAGACTGTTGAGTTTCGCCTCGATCACCTAAGTTATCGTGCTGAACCCTTTGGCCCGGTAACATGAGTGAACACAAGATTGCTACCTGTTCGCAGCCGTGCCGGGTGAACGCAGCTAGTGCTTGACCACTGTGATTATGATAAGCGAATGATTCCTAAAGTGCGTTCGCAGTGATGATTATAGGAACTGACAGCCTATCAGTTCCTACGAGGTAGAGCACTAGTTAGATCTGCGTAAAGAAGCACGGGCGCTGTCCAATAACTACTACCACGCCATTCACATGAGGTCTTTGGTCAATCCCTCGTTAATAGGATTGACTCGTCAATTTTACAGCGCTACCGTGAGCTTTTCTATTACACTTATCATTGCGTGGCGAGGACGATTACCTGTACGATCTAGGCTGCTATGCCTATAGAAGAATATCCGTGCGAAAAGTTGTAATTGCTGGTAATTGGAAGATGCATAAGACCCAGGCAGATGCCTCGGCCTTTGTGCAACAGTTGATGCCTCAACTAGAAGGTGTCCCTGACGAAAGAGAGCTCGTGCTCTGTGCTCCTTTTACTACGCTAGGTCTATTAGTTGATAAACTGCAGGGCAGCCGAGTGCAGGTTGGCGCTCAAAACATCCACTGGGAGAGAGAGGGCGCTTACACCGGAGAAATCTCAGGCCCGATGCTAAAAGAGGTCGGTGTGCGTTATGTCGTGGTGGGCCACAGCGAGCGTAGACAGTACTTTGGCGAGACGGATGAGACGGTGAATGCCAGGCTAAAGGCGGCTCAGATCAACGGTCTGACACCGATTTTGTGTGTGGGCGAAACCAAACAGCAGCGCGATGCTAACGAAACCGAGTCTGTGATCGTAAACCAAATTAAACAGGCGCTAGTCGATATCAATCAGTTCAACTTGGTTATCGCCTACGAACCGATTTGGGCAATTGGTACAGGAGATACCTGCGCTGCTGCTGACGCTAATGATGTGATTGGTAAGATTCGCAGCTTGCTAGACAACCAGGAAGTGTCTATTCAATATGGCGGTTCGGTAAAGCCCGAGAATGTAGATGAGATTATGGCGCAAAGCGAAATTGATGGGGCGCTAGTCGGCGGGGCCAGCTTGATGCCAGACAGCTTTGCGCGGCTAGCGAACTATCGAGCCTAGTGATACAGGTCTAGCGGTCCATGACATAGTGCCATGACATAGTGCCATGACATAGTGCAGCGTCAAACCTCAAAATGTGGGCCAAGCTCAATAAGACCCTATCCCCTACTATCCCATCCCCTACTATCCTAAGAAATCGGCTTTGATAGAACACTACTAGTCTCCTAGGCCCAGTAATCCATAGCGCTAGCTCCTAGGTGTGAGCTTCAGATTGGAGTTGACTGCTATTGCTTTGAGAGCGATGTCGCTACGGTTGATCGTGTTGTAGTGGCCGTTGATATAGGTGCGGTTGCGACCCTGCTGTTTAGCGTAGTAGAGCGCGATATCCGATGCTTGTAGCAGCATTTGGGTGGTGTTGTTATGTCCTGGAATAATAGTAGAAATGCCAATGGTGACAGTTAGATAGGGTTCGATATTGCTAGCTGCATGGGCGATCTGTAGCTTACGAATGCTTTCATGGATGTTCTGGGCTACGCGCCATGCGCCATGCGTATCTGTGTTTGGCAAGATGATGGCAAACTCTTCTCCGCCATAGCGAGCGACTAAATCTGCGGGGCGTTGCGAAACTTGCAGTAGCGCCCTCGCAATGTGGATGAGACAGCGATCGCCCGCTGGGTGGCCAAAGGTATCGTTATAGAGTTTGAACCGGTCTATATCGCACAGAATCAAGGAGAGCGGCTGCTGATCTCTAGCGAGCCGCTGCCATTCGTCTTCGATGTATTCATCAAATCGGCGACGGTTGGCAATGCTAGTGAGCCCATCGGAGAGGGCTAGCTTTTGAAGCTCTTGATTGGTGCTCAAGAGAGTCTGATATTGAATGCTGTGCGCGATCGCAGGCGCTAGTTCAGTTACGATACTTTGAATATCTGCAATCATAGATGCACCCCAACTGCGGTTCTCTGGCAGCGCGATCGCCAACAGGCCCCAATACTGAGCAGCATTGCTCAAAGCAGCGTTTCGTACGATGGGCCAGGGCGTGCGACTAGCCATCGCGGGCAGCGCGTTTTCGATCGGGACTAACAGCCAGTTACCTGACCAGCGGGACTGCCAGCGCTGTCTATCTTGGCGCAAAGAGGTGGGCAGAGAAGCCGGCAGAGAAGCCGACAGAGAAGCGGTCGGCGTGGCTCCATCAGTGAGTTTATCGGTTGGCTCATGCGCTTGAGTCAGCTCACCTGCCCGCGATAGATCGACGGGCTGTCCCTGCCATAGCTGTTCGAGCAGCGAAGGAAAATCAGCTTGAAAAAAAGTAAAGCGCGACTGCCAAGCCAGTGATTGGTTCTGGCAATAGCGAGTGGCCTGTTGGTATGTTTCAAGCGTCCGGTCAGATTGTATAAGTACGACCTGACTGGCCTTAAATAGGGCCGCTATCTCAACAACGACTGTCCCTAAGACTGTCGATAAGTCGAGTGTTCTTCTAATTTTGCGCTCAATTTCCCTAACTTTCTGCTGCTGAATAGGGCGCTGTGGTGTCTGCTCGTGCTGGACGAACTGATTGTTCTGCGAGACGTAATTCTGCAAGGTACAAGGGCTTCTCCAGTTACATGTATAGACAATTTCTTTCGACCTAGGATTTTCTGCTCGATTCTACGAAGATTGGATAGATCTAAAGGATGGAACCTGAAGATGCTTATATATGACTCTCTGTCGAACTGACAGAAATAGATAAAAAATATACAGCGTTTGATCAATAGCGCTTATCTGTCTGTCTGTAGCTGCACTTATTTCCTAAAGAAGTTCTACAGTCGGTATTGAGCCGTTTACAGCTTGGTGCCTAATGCATTCGCTAGTAGCTAGCTAGGTTGTCACGTAAAGCAGTATGCTGCCTCGAAAAGTCATAAATAGGGGGTAACAAGTCATACCAGTGACACGTAGCCATTGTCTGTGAATGCACAGAGTCTAGTAATGTTAGCTTGCCGGGGATTTACGTAGATCCGTGCATACGCTGATACTTTCTACGTACAGTGGTGTTGTCAATTTCACCTCTACTCAGTACGCCTACGTTCCTAAGTAAGCTCAAAGAAGTTGGCGTAAGGCTCTTATGAGCTAGGCGTTTGAAGCTTTTAGAGTGTGAGGAAATGCTCTAGCGCCGTTACCATCTTCGGGGGCCAGCGCCTGACATTTTTGACCCAGTTGAGGTCTTTATAGCGGGTATCTAAGCCAACAACAGCGACCCAGTTGCTTTCGGCCTCGCCCCGCTGTCCGGTTTCCCATAGCGCGGCGGTGAGTGCGGCTCGCATATCTACAAAGCTAGGATACTTACGCACAAGGCTTTTCATAATCTGCAAAGACTTTTGGGTCTCTCCGATTTCGTAGAGCGCTAGAGCGTAGTTGCCATAAGCTAGAGAAAAGCTAGGCTGCAAAGTAATTGCCGCTTGGTAATCTGCAACGGCTAGGTCCCATTCGCCTAGGCCAGCTTCTGCGTTCCCTCGGTTGTTATAGGCAGCTGGATCATCTGGATCGATCTGTAGAACCTGGTTGTAGTCGGCGATCGCATCTTCCCATTCACCCATGGCTTCTCGCAGCGCCCCCCGGTTGAGATAGGGATCGGGTTCGCCGGGGGCTAGTGTGATGGCTTGGTCGTAGTCGGCGATCGCACCCTCTAGATCATTGCGCCGCACCCGGACATTACCGCGATTGCTCCACACGGCTGCTGTTTCCGGCAGTTGCTCTATGAGAGCAGACCACTTCTTTTCTGCCTGATCAAACTCTCCGGCCTGCGTCGCCGCAAACGCCGCCTTTCTCAGCTCGCTAATTTTTCCCCAGTCTAGATTTGCCGCGTCTAGACCGGCGGTATTTTGCCGGTTCATCCTAATCTCAGCGGCTGTTTCTGCTAGCGCTGGTGCAGGCGCAGCCATGCTTGCGATCGCACCACTCAAGCACAAGACCGCGCAGAGGCCAATGATAAAGCGCTGAACGCTAAACCCTACTGTGAAGCGGTGGTGGTGCATTTTTTGTGTCATCAGTAGGCTGGACTTGTCACGTAAAAAGGCTTGATGTCAACAAGTGTAAACCTTCGTAGCCGCTTTAAGCCTAGGTAACCTCTTCAGCGTCAATCAGGTTGAATAGTGGCGCATCGGGCATAAAGAAGCGATTGTGTGGCACCTGATAGCCAAGATGCTTGCAGGCCGCTGAGGTGACCACTCGGCCCCGAGGCGTTCGCTGCAAATAGCCAATTTGCAATAGATATGGCTCGTAGACTTCTTCGATAGTCTGAGGATCTTCGCCTGTAGAGGCCGCCATCGTATCGAGGCCCACCGGGCCGCCGTTGAAGTTTTCGATCATCAGGCTCAGCAGTCGGCGATCCGTCCAGTCTAGTCCACAGGGATCGACATTAAATAGCTCTAGTGCTTCAGCGGCTGTCTGTCGATTGACTGGCCCTAGCTGTTTGACTTGCACATAATCGCGCACTCGTTTTAGCAGACGGTTAGCAATACGCGGTGTGCCCCGAGCGCGCCGAGCAATTTCTTCTGCGCCGTCGGGTAGAACCTCTGTCTTGAGCACATCAGCAGTCCGTAGCACGATTTTAGTCAGTTCGTCTACCTCATAGAACCGCAGGCGTTGGATCAGGCCAAAGCGATCGCGCAGAGGTGATGCCAGTGCGCCGACCCGAGTGGTGGCCCCTACTAGCGTAAACGGCTGGAGTGGAATGCTCCTGGTCCTAGCGCTTTGCCCCTTGCCGATGGTGATATCTAATCTGGCATCTTCCATCGCCGGATACAAAATCTCTTCGGTTACCCGTGAGAGCCGATGAATTTCATCGATAAACAAGACATCGCCTGCCTTTAGGTTTACTAGCAGCCCGGCAATGTCACGCGGACGTTCTAGGGCTGGGGCTGTTGTGATTTTGCAGTCAACCTCCATCTCCTGCGCTAGGATCAGCGCCATCGTAGTCTTGCCGAGTCCTGGCGGACCGTAGAGTAAAAGATGATCGAGCGGTTCTTGTCGAGATTTTGCCGCCTGGATCGCAATGCTAAGGACTTCTTTGAGCGCCTTTTGCCCGATGTAGTCGTCAATGGCTTCTGGGCGAATGCCGTCTTCGTGGCGCGCTAGTTCTGTGGTTCGCGCCTCCCCTTTTAATAAGCTCGTCTTTTTAGGAGTTGACGGCTCGCGGTTAGCGGCTTCTGATTGGATGGGCGCAGTCGTTTCCGGATCTTTTGGCAGCCGCCTCTTCTTTTTAGCACCGTCATCAGAGGCCGATTGTTTTGAGGAGATAATCGCCATAGAACAGCGCCGCGTCGTATCTAGGTCTAGACAAATGTACTATAGCAGTTTAGTGAAATAGCGCCTTTTTTCGCGATTGGGCCTGGAGCTTTGCCCAGTGCAAGTGTAGCTACAATTGAATCACTACAGTTGATCTATTACAGGCGAATCACCATGGGACTTCGTTTAAGAAAAAAGATTAAGCTGCTGCCCGGCGTGTCTGTGGTCTTATCTGATCGAGGTGTTTCGGCTAACGTCGAGGCTGGCCCTGTTCACTGGCACTCGATGACTCAAAGAGCCTCTGTCAACCTACCGGGTCCGTTTTCGTACCGAGTCAAGGCTGGCGCTAAAGGTTTAACGAGGGCGCAACTGCTCAAGATCGCCAAGCGAGCCGGGTTAGAAAACTATTCTCAGTTGAAGAAGAAAGACATCGTAGATCTTTTGAATCGACATGGGCTGCTGTGACCTACTCTAAATAGCCATCTGTCGTTGCTATCTAGCTTGGCCCTTGAGTCTTTAAAGATGCTCTTTGATTTTCAGGAGGTCTTTGGCGTCACGCCTGCTGATTGAAAGACATCTTTCACGGTTGGATAGCTGTCTTCTAGACCAAAACTAGAGGGCGTGACCGGATTTTCGTAGGTGAAGTGGCGGTAATCCATGCAGAATCGGTCCCATTCGGCCATGCGGATATTGAAGACTTTGATGACTAGATCGGCAAGGCCAAAGGATAGCGGGATGCGAAAGATCGGTGGCTTACCTAGGTAGGTGGCAATCTCTTCGACAATTTCATCGGCAGTCTTAGCCGGGTTGCCAATCACGATTTCTCGGCTATCTTCTGGGCCGGGGGGATTGTCAACTAGATGACGGACAACTTTGGCGATGTCTTTGGCGTGGATGTAGTGCAAGCTGCCGTCGGCGCTCAGAAAGCGAATTAGGCCGATGTATTTGGCGACTTCGGGCAGTCCGCCGGAGATATGAGAGTAGGGTTTGGTCTCGCTGCCGCCAAAGACCAGGGTAGGAAAAACGGTGGTGACTTTGGGTGCGATCGCCAACTCTTGCATTTTCTCATGGCAGATATATTTGGTCCGCACATAGTCTGTGCCAATCTCACCCGCTTCTTTGAGCGGCGTATTGTCTCTATCTAGAATGCTGGCGGTAGAAAAATAAATCACCTGCCGGCAGCGCTCAGCGTCTAGCAAAGACATGATCTCTAGCGTCTTCTCGACGTTGATCTCATAGCTCTCTTTTGGATCGCCCCACGAGGTTGCCACCAAAATGGCCGTATCCATCGTCTTCAGCAGATCGGAGAACTGAGCCACCTCGCGCATGTCCCCTTGCAATACATGGACACCAGGGCGCTGGTCTACAGGCACCTGCAGCTTAGCCGGATTACGCATCATCAAAAACAGCTCGTGGTCAGTGTTTTCGATCAGGGTTTCCACTAGGTAGTGGCCGATGCAGCCACTTGCGCCAGTCATGAAGATACGCATGAGTCTTGTGATAGAAGGCTTGATTATTTTGACACGGAAAAGCCCAAGGCATCTGTGGTGCCTGGGCCGATTGGTTGATCGGCTTTAGCGCAAACACCGAGACCCACCCCGTCACGGAGGTCGGGGTGGGTCAGTAACGCAGGCCGCTAGCCAATACGCTGACTCTAAAGTCACTCGTCTAGTCAAGATAGCCATGACCTCATTGGGTTTGCCCGTAGAGATTGGCTGGCTCCAGTCGTTGACTTCGGCGTAGCCTAGCTTGTGCAGGCTGCGGATGGTGGAGTGGACTGCGCCTGGGCTACCAAAGAGCAGATGCCGCACGAGTTCGGTGGTGGGGACTGTGGATGGCGTGGGTGGCTCTGTAGATGGGGCTGTAGATGGCGCTGTGGATGCTGGTGTAGCAGGCACTGTAGACGCGCTAGCGTCTGAAGCAGGGATAAACATGAGGTCTGGTCTCCGGGTTTTTTGTGTAGATTTGAGAGGAAACCAGAACCCAAAAGAGCAAAGCCACCCCGCGCATGGTGCAAATCGGGGCGGCTAAAGGGTAAAGTTTACCCTATGCCTCCAGACTGCCTAATCAGTGTGGGGGTTTAGCCATCGGTGCGGTGTTGATCGCACCTGCCGATGGCGCTCGGCAAAATTGAGTTCTGTAGAAATGACTGTGATAGGCATCGCAGCCGTAAGACTGAAGATAAGCTGATTTTTGTTTTCAGTCAAGCCACGAGCGGCAGGGATGAATGCTGGAGACAAGATAGCGGCCCGAGATGATGGCTAGCTACGTATTGATTTAGATTCCTCGTCGCGCATTCTGCGTTCTCATTTTTCTTCAGTTTCTATCCCCTTGTATGTTCACGGGGTAGTGGAATTTGAACGCGGCGCTACAGGGACTGTTACTGAAACAGTAACAAGTTTCCGTCCCCTCGCGGGGTAGTGGAATTTGAACCCGCGAGGACTGTGATTATCTGCCTAACGGTAATGCAAGTTTCCGTCCCCTCGCGGGGTAGTGGAATTTGAACGAGGCTCTTACACTATTGTACTTAGAGGCCAATGGACAGTTTCCGTCCCCTCGCGGGGTAGTGGAATTTGAACCCTAAGCTAGCTCAAGCATTGAAAAATATGTTTAGGGTTTCCGTCCCCTCGCGGGGTAGTGGAATTTGAACCTTACAGAAATGAACACGCGAGAAAATGGCATGTTGTTTCCGTCCCCTCGCGGGGTAGTGGAATTTGAACGTTGATCTTGGTGAGAATGGTGAACCCATTCTTGCTCGTTTCCGTCCCCTCGCGGGGTAGTGGAATTTGAACGTTCTTTTATGCCAATGCCTGTGAATGGCGTTGTGTACACGTTTCCGTCCCCTCGCGGGGTAGTGGAATTTGAACAGTCTGTACGTACACACGCTACGTACTTCCATTCGCCCGCGTTTCCGTCCCCTCGCGGGGTAGTGGAATTTGAACAAAAAGCAGCAGGAAAAGTTTGCAAAAGACCCTGCAGTTTCCGTCCCCTCGCGGGGTAGTGGAATTTGAACCCTATGGTTCTAGAGCCCTTTATAGACAGGCTCTCCAGAGCCAAAATCTGAGGGGGTCGGTCAACCCCTCTAACTATCAAGAGTTAATCTCAATAGCGGCCTGTGGAAAACGCCTATACGCTATGTACAGCAGGCAATCTGAGGGGGGCAACGAAAGAATCAGGTTTTCAAGGTTCGCTTCACCCCCTCAGATTGGAGGGCTGCATTCGCATAATATCGCTGATATCAGCAAAGATAAATGCGCTGCCTGATCTCTTCATCTTTTTTGACAAAGCTCGACTAACGGCATCCTCTCTTTGCGCTTTCTCAAGATGAAACTATCGAGTTCCCCGTCCTTGAAGCCGTAGCACCCGCTGCGGTAGCCCACTAAACAGCCGCTGCCAAAAGCTCATTTACTTGCTTGCCTGCCTCAAAGAAGTACGCGCCGTTCTCTTCGGGCGTACCGGGCAAAATGCCGTGACCCAGGTTCAAGATGTGACCTTTGCTGCCAGCTTTGCGGACGGTGTCGATAATGCGATCACGAATTATTTCCTTAGATCCAAACAGCACCCCTGGATCAACATTGCCCTGCACCATCATGTTTGGCCCTAGCCGCCGCCGCGCATCGGCCATATCTACCGACCAGTCCACGCTGACAATATCTACGCCCGATTCGCCCATCATCTCTAGCACACCTGCACTACCGCTCACAAGCAAAATCAACGGCGTATCTGGGTGAGTTGCCTTTACCTGGCGAACGATTTGCTGTTGATAAGGCAGCGCAAACGTTCTGTAATCTTGTGGGCTAAGCTGCCCAGCCCAAGAATCAAAGAGCTGAACCACCTGCGCGCCACAGTCAATCTGATGCTGGACATAGATGGCGATGTTGTCGGCGATTTTGCTGAGCAAACTATGCAGCATCTCAGGCTGAGAAAAGGCCATATGCTTGATCACAGAATAGGTCTTAGACCCTTTGCCTTCAACGATGTAGGCCGCTAGCGTCCAAGGCGCACCGACAAAGCCTAGGACGGTTGACTGGTTGCCAACTTCCTCACGCAGAGCTCCTAGAATCTTGCGAATATAGGGCATCGACTCGTCAGGATTAAGCGTAGTGAGCGCATCGATCTGGGCCTGGGAGCGAATCGGCTCGTCAATAACCGGGCCTTTGCCTTCGGCTACATCCATCCCCACGCCCATGCCCGGTAGCGGCGTGACGATATCTGAAAAAAGAATGACCCCGTCGGGCTTAAATGCTTTCCACGGCTGAAGCGAGACTTCGATGGCAACTTCGGGAATCTCCGATCTGTCGCGAAAGGAAGGATACTTTTCTCTGAGGTCTCGGTAGGCTTTCATATAGCGGCCTGCCTGACGCATCATCCAAACCGGCGGACGTTCAACCGACTGGCCTTGGGCTGCCCGTAATAGAAGCGGGGTTTGGTTCGATCCGGTCATGGCGTAGGCGCTCTTAATATCTGTTTTATTTTCCACTGGCTAGCTTATCATTCGCTGTGTCTACAAAGGCGCTACAGAGCCCGAAGCACGGGGAAAGAATAGAATTTAGCTTTGTTTGCGCTAGAACGGCAGCGCTGCCACTTATGCGTAAAATTAAAGGAAGTAAAGAACTGTAGACTGATTTTCAGCGCTATCAGAAGTGACCCTATGGAAATTGTGAACTTTTTTGAAAAATTGGCCGGGCGATGGTTTTCTCAGCGCACGACTCACGCCTTATCGACTCAGCAGTCCAAGGCGGGAAAGTCTGATTTGGAAGTCGCATTTCTAGCGTCTGACGCTGATGAGGTGCGATCGCTGTGCGAAAGCTTGGAAAGAGGCGATGACAGTCAGGCTGAGCCGCTGTGTGGCCTGCAAGTTCAGCAGAGTAGCACCGTCGAAGGCGATACTAAGCCCTCGGTATTAACGACCTTGATGGTGCCTTTTGTGCCAGATTCACCTACATCGAGTCGTGGAAGGCTAGTTAGCAGTGGTGGACCGGGGCAAGGCGTAAAGAAAAGTACTTACACGTTAGAAGACGACGTTCTAACGATTGTGACTGAAGACGATCAGGCGCAATCTACAGAGCGTGTGTGGTTCATCAATGACAACTTACGTATGCGTACCGGCATGACGGAGCTAGCCGATGGTCTACGAATTGCTTCTTTTTGTTCGGAGATTCGTCTAGGCGTAAAGCCGCCGAAAACTGATTGAATCTAGAAGCGGTCAATGCCAGCACTAGTTAGGTAGCGGCAAACGCTTTTTTCTTCGCTAGTCGAAGGGTCTGGGCGGAGAAGGGCAAGGTTGGCTTGAACGGTTGAATGGCTCTAGCTGAGGAGAAGGGGATGCCGTTTTGCTGTTTGTGCGATCGCAATAAATCAGCCGTCTCTGCTGGGCCGGACGTCGATTGCTGTCTACTAGCGCTGTAGCCGTTTGACTCGTTAGCGTTAGTTCCTTCAGTATTAGTTGTATCGGCTACAGCGCCTGTCTCTGCTGAAGCCAACGTTGATGATTTGGAAGCTGATGAATGGGCGGCGATCGCGGACAATGACTGGTGAACACGGCGACCAGCACGTTCTCTGGCGCGTTCTCTGGCGCGTTCTCTGGCACGTTCCTCGGTTAGATCTGCTTGACTCGCTTGACTCGATTCAACAGCAGATTGAGGCAGCGTTGTCACCAGTTTTACCTCGCCAAACTCACGACAGACAGCCGCTTCAAACTCGTGAGTAGCATGACGAACCGGCTGTCCGCGTCGCTCCCACAGCTCTAGAATCTGTTTGACAGAGCGCGATTTGTAGCGGCCCTGATAGAGCGCTTCAACCACCGCATCGCGGATCCACACGGGGCGATAGAATTCTAGCCACAGAGAAACCCACTGGCGAGCATCATGATTGCCCACCTCAAAGCGATAGCTTTCTAAGAGAGCAGCGGCCTGCTGTGCCTCTATCGATGTGGAAAATGTGGCTAGAGTCATAAGAAATGCTGCCTATTCCAAGAAGTGACTTCCTACTGCGAAAGACCGATCGATGTGGCAAACGCCCCGATACCTGCGGTATATCTCAGCCGTTTTGGCCGATAAGCGTGGTTCTCAGCGGCGTGATAGATGCCAGATGTAAGCTGATCGATATATGAGCTGACTAAAGCGTTCAGCAGATTTAAACAAGTAAATACCCTTACCATTTAGCCTGATCTTTTGACAATGGGCAAGTATGCTTAGGCGTAGTCGCACCTTCTGATCGAAAGGGATGTCTGGCCTTGGGGCAAGTCCTTGGGGTCAAAAACTTTCGATTACGCCTGCTTCGACCTCTCTAATCCGGGGCGTATCAAAGGGATCAGTGTCGCCTATCCAGTTGAAGTTACTGAGCCGAAGACCGATAGATCCCGCCTCTTGGGTGGCGTTGTATCGAAGCAGGATGCCATAGGTGCGGCGGCTGTACTCTAAAGAATATGTGGTGCTAACCGCATCGCCAGAATCGATACTAAAAGCTGTCTCAAACCCGGCGATAATCGGACCGTATAGCTGCTGGGCGATGCCCACCGAAAGAATGTTGCGATCTACCTCCCGGTCGAACAAGAAAGGCGAGGTTGCGTCCCCAATAAAAGACTGAGAATAGCCCAAGAGCAAGCGAGTATAGTCGCCAAAGTTACGTGAGAAGTGGCCGAGCTGAGCTTCTAGGGCGATATCAGCTAGCAGACTGTTTTGCGAGTCGCCGCTGCTGTAGCGAGTGGACGTAGTGCGGATGCCTGTATTGAGATCGAGATAAGGAACGACCGGACGCGGCGTGAACCGGAGCCCTTCTTCTTGAGTGGCGGGCTTGGGCTGGCCGCGCCAAAGGTTGAAGCTGCGCTTGAGCGCAATACTACCCTGATAGCGTCCGAGGGTGACTCGGCCCGTATCAGACCCACTCGAAAGCAGCAGATCTTCTCGATCGGTTTCAGCGTTGATCACCTGAGCGCTGGCCTGGTACGAAAGCTTGAGCCCCGTGCTGCCAAGCGTAAAGGTCGGTGAGACTAGGACCGTTCCCACGCTCGACTGAACATCTTGAAATCCTAGCGACCCGTTAAAGAGACGCTCGCGGTAGCTGTATTGGAGCGATAGCCTGTGCCGCGCGATCGCCTGATTGATGCTCAGCCGGGCGCGAATATCCTCTGTAATGTCTACAAAGTCAAGGCCAGTGACTTCGGCTCTGCCGCTAAGCCGAGTGGTGGGTGAAAGCCGATTGTCTAGCTTGACAGTAGCGCCAAAATTTTCTAGATCCACGGGTGAGCTCGTGTTGCCGCTTACTGCTTGCGCCGCGAAATATTCAGGCGTGATCGAGAATCGGGTTCTGCGGCTAGTGATCAGCGGAATCTGACGGCCAATATACAGCCCGCCGCGATCGCGTCCATCCACACCAATCACAATCGGCACCGGATTAAGATCGTCGGAGTTGACGCCGCTGCCTCGACTGATCAGAATGCGCGATCGCAACAAAGGCAGCGCTAGTCCTTGATCAAAGACCAGCCTCGGTCGCTTTAGCAAGAGCTCGTCTTGAGTCGCCGATAGATTGCGTAACAGCAGTCCATCGGCGCGCAGCTCTACCTCGGGTGGAGAAAAGGGATCGTTAGTAATCCGCACCGATTCCGCTCGCCAGCCTTCTACGCCAAAAGAAAGCTCGTCAGTCTCAAACCGAAGCTGATTTAGCTGTCCATTGCCGTCTAATTCGCCATCGCCATCGGATGGCTGGCTGTCGGCCCGGCTTCCAACTTGAACATTGCCATCATTGATAACGTCGAACGTTGGGTCTCGGCTAACCGGATCAAAAACGCGCCGAGAGCGACGGTTGCCTGCTAAAGGCGATGCAAAATCCTCCTCAATATCAGGTAGAAATAGCGTTCCAACTGCGCCGCCGATTACCCCTGCCTGCTGGATAAAGTTGTATTCAGCGCGATCGCCCCGCGCTAGCTGTCCGCCTGTTGTTAGCAGCACATTACCTTCTGCTAGGGCAAAGCGATTAGTCAGATTGACCCAGACCTGGTCGGCTTCAATAATAGAATCGCCGACTTGCAAACGAACGTCGCCTCGCGCTGTGATCACCTGCGCTGCGGGATTATAGGCTTGAAAATCTGCTGTGAGCGATAGCTGCGAAATAAATTCTTCGTCGGAAAGCTGCTCATTCGTTTCAGCTTCGTTCGGTTCTAGGAAGAAGATGGTTCCAGGCTCTGAGCCTTCTTCGGTTCCCAAATTCTCGTCGGGCTCTAAGTCTTGGATTTCCGCGTTCTCTTCGGTTCCTAGACCCTCTTCGGTTTCTAAACTCTCTTCAGGTTCGGTATCTACTACGCTAGGCGCTACGACAGGGAGTTGATCTGTCGTAGTCTGAGCGAGCGGTGTGGAAGGAACTGCTTCGATAGGTGATAGCAATCTTGGCTTTTGTCGACTGAGATCTTGCTGCTCTAGTCCATCTATCAGCTTCGATAAATGAGCCTTGGGAGCGGCGATCGCAGTGTTTTCAGTCTTCGCCTGCTGCTGGTCAAGGTATCGATTTATGGAGTTCTGTGGGCTTTGGGTTGGTTTTGCGATCGCTTCGATGGCGGCAACTGGCTGAGGCTGAGGGGGTAAGTTGATATGAACCATCTGCGCTCCGCCCCCTTGCTCTCAATACTGACCAATACACCCTCTCACACCGCTATGAGAATTGACTATTGCCAACCAACCACGTTAACAATTGGCCTCATACTCGGCTAAAAATATACGTCTAGATGGTCAAAGTGCCTATGACCCTGCACGATCACAGCGCCTTCGGCTGATAAAATCCTCACTAAAAAACTCAGGACTAAAAAACGACGTCGCGCTAAGTCCTGAGTTTTCAATTTCTAAGAATTGTAGATTAGTGAGTTGTGGATTAGTCGAAATCTCTACCACTGGGGTTGCGGGCAGGGTCACCGCTCAAAAATCCAAAGATAAAGAGGCCCACAAAGAATGAAACCGTGAGATATACGACGATTTTGAGCGTTACCATTTTTTATTTCCAAACGCAGTTACAAAAGTAAGTTTAATCATATCGTAATCTTCTACCTTGTAAGTAATAGTTGAGCACTGTGTGAACAAAAGTTACAAACATGAGTGCCGTCAGTCTGCTGTTAAAAACACTCGCTTAGGTGCCAGAATTTTGCTGGCGCTATTTGTTGATGAGTGATCTGTAGGTAGCACTCGAATTTCGCTGATGCCTAGAAACGTTTGAGTTGCTGCTTCTAGAATGCGGACGGGTGGATAGTCGGCGCTGCCGCTGATCGGTGCGGGAATAGGAATGTCTGCTGTAATTGCTAGCTTTTGCCCAAGCTGCCAGCGCCGAGCTAATGCTGGCGGCAGGGCGATCGCATCCAAATGCGCCATGGCTTTTCCGGCTGGAACAGGGGTGAAAGTGCCCTGTGCGATCGCCTGCTCCAACTCTTCTAAACCAATGCTATCGGCAATTTCAAACCCGCTGCTGTAGGTGCGCGTCAATCCTGCTAGGGTCGCCCCGGTACCGACGGCCTCGCCTAAATCCCTAGCGAGAGAGCGAATGTACGTACCAGCCCCACAAGTGACTTCTACTGTCAGCTCCGGCTGCGCGCCTGCTTTCCAGCTTTGGCTGACTAGGCGCTCAATAGTCACTAGCCGTTTAGGCACCGCCGCTGTTTTGCCAGCTCTAGCGAGATCGTATAGCCGCCGTCCGTCTACTTGAATGGCACTGTACATCGGTGGAGTTTGTTCAATTTCTCCAATGAATCTAGGCAGCGCCGCCTCTACCGCCGCCTTTTCTAGCTCACTGGCATCTCGCTGTTCGGCGATGTCTCCCTCTAGGTCGTCGGTGGTAGTCGTCAGACCAAATCTAATGACTGCTCGGTACGCCTTGCCGCCAGGCAGATACTGTAATAGCCGCGTCGCTCGCCCCACCGCCAGTGGCAAAACGCCGGTTGCTAGGGGGTCAAGCGTGCCGCCATGGCCGATTTTTCGGGTGTTCAAAAGCCCGCGCGTACGGGCAACGCAATCGTGTGAGGTCCAGCCGACTGGCTTGTTGAGATTGATAAAACCGTGGATCATGAAAGTCTTTATCTAAGCTGCTCGGCTAGCTGCTCGGGTGTAAGTTCTGAGATCAGGCTAAGCGGAATTTCTGGTTCACTAAAGCGAGTGGTAAAGGCGCTGGTGAGCACCGCAGCGTATTGTTCTTCGTCTTTGAGATAGGTATTTAGAAATGCCAGACTCATCGCCTGAGTATAGTCTTGAGCGATTTCAGGATGGGGGCCGACAACGGCGGGTGGCAGCTCGAAAGTTTCTGTGCCGGTAATGCCAATGGTGGAAAAGTGAGTCGCCCCCTGCATGACCAGCAGATAGTGAGGGGCCTTCGTCAGCCAGGTAAAAGGCCGGATCTGTTCGGGCAGGGCCGGGGCGATTGTGTCGTTGCTAGCCGAAATCATCATCAGCGGAATGTCGATTTCGGCTAAGCTTTCCTGGCCAAACAATTTACTGGTAATGGGGTTGATGGCGATCGCCGCTCGGATACGAGGATCGCGAAAGTTGAGATTTTCGTTGAGACTGTTCTCTTCGGACAGTTCGACCGCCTGACACTGGAGCAGCAGCGAAACGTTAAAGCTCAGCGATGTGAGCGGGCAGTCTGCTCGTAGCTGCCGAAGATTGAGCGGCGCACCCGCAATAGCAAGGGCCGTATAGCCCCCAAAAGATTGTCCAATAACGCCGATATTGTTGAAATCAATCCGTCCACTCCCTTTCTCTAGAAAGTCGTCTCTTCGTTCTAGTTCGTCTAGCACTTCTGAGATCATCTGAGGGCGACTGACGAATTCATCGGTGTCTACGACTTCGTTTCTCAGGCCAGAAATCAGCGCCGAAATCTGTTCATCGCTGCTGCCGCCGTGCTCAATGTTGATCACGGCAAAGCCATGCTCAGCCAAGAACTCTGCCAGGTAGGCGTAGGTATTACGGTCATTGCCCAGACCGTGAGAAATCACCACGGCTGGCCAAACAAAATCACTCATCTGCATAGAGCGATCAAACAAGTCAGTAGATAAGATCGGAGTATAGATATCGACTGGTCGATTGCTGGCCTTGACTCGGATTGGCTGACGCCTGACTCTAAAAGGGCCTGGTTCTGTGACTAGCTGTGTCAGCCTAATGCCAGAAGTATCGCCGGGTAGATCCTCAGTCGCTCTGGCTAGAGAGATCTGTTCGACTAGCTCCAGGGCGGTATCTGACTGTTGAAAAGCCTCGTCGAACAGCTGTGCGATCGCAATGCCTTTGCGAATATCTATCCGCAGCACCGGGGTCGGAAACCGTTGAATCACGTTTAACAGTGTCAGCCCTTCTTCTAGGTCGGCTGCTGCCAGGATCGCTGCGCCCCGCAGTCCCTGTGCGCCTGATAGCCGTGCCCCGGTCCGAAAAACGTCCCCTGTTTGCTGCAGGAGATATTCGCCCTGTTCGGTATAGCTGAACTGGGCAACGGCGGTCACATCTGTATCTACCCGCTCTGTTAAGATCTCACGGACCTGGTTCAAAGTAGCTGGATCAACTTGTTGTAGATAGGGTAGATAGGCGGCAAGTTCTTCAGTGATGACACCTTCCTCGGCATATAGCGCCAAAGAATCAACAGAAAGAGAGCGTTCAATCCCCGAACCGAGAGAAAAGACGATCTTTTCGGCGGCCTGGCCCGGCCTAGCTGACTGAGGAGAGAGGGCGAGCACCGCCTGCAACAGCCCTATTCCTAGGCCCCATGCCCCCTGCCTGAACAATCTCTGGTTAAACAAAGACGAGAATAGTGAGTAGGGCGCTGATTGCAAGATCCGCATAGATAGTCAACTGGCTAATTCAATCTGCCAATAGTTAAATTAGCTCATTAGCGTTATTACTGAGCTGAGAATCCAGGCTTAAAATCCAGGCTTCAAAATCAGTTTAAGCACCCTTTTTAAGAATCCTTAAGTAGTTCGATCAGCTCTGCTTCGCTAATTTGTGTCAATCCGAGTTCATCTGCCTTGGCCTGCTTAGACCCAGCATTCTCACCGACAACAACATAATCTGTTTTGGTGCTGACCGATCCACTTACCCTGCCACCAGCCGCTTGAATCTGAGCTTTTGCCTCAGCCCGCTTCAAGGTGGGTAAGGTGCCAGTGAGTACAAAACTTTTCCCTGCTAAGGGCTGGGTTTGCTGGCTGGCTGGCTGAGTAGTCGCCGCTAGCTGCAGCCCCGCCGCCTGGAGCCTAGCGATTAATTCTTGATTGGCCGGTAGCTGAAACCACTGCCGGACAGATTGGGCAATCTCTGGGCCAATGCCGTAGATCTGGGCGATCGCACTCTCATCCGCCGCTGCTAATGCTGCTGCCGACGGAAAGCTATCCGCCAGAATCTGAGCGTTGGTACTGCCGACTAGCCGAATGCCTAGCCCGTAGAGCACCTTTGGCCAAGGCCGCTGCTTTGAAAGTGCGATCGCCTGCAAGAGCTTATTGGCTAGCTGCTTGCCCATCCGCTCTAGTGGCAGCAGATCTTCTAGGGTTAGATCGTACAGATCGGCAATCGAGCTCACCACACTCTGATCAATCCAGCTTTGCACCAGCCGCTCTCCGAGGCCGCTGATATCTAGTGCATCGCGGCTCGCCCAGTGCCGTAAGCTGCCGCTGAGAATGGCCCGACAAGATTGATTGACACAGCGAGTGACGGCTTCGCCTTCGGGTTTGACCACAGGCTGGCCACAGACAGGACAGTTCGCAGGTAGCTGATAGGCGATCGCGTCTGTGGGCCGCAGCGTGGGCAGTACGCGAACGACCTCGGGAATAATCTCTCCGGCCTTGCGGACAATCACCGTATCGCCCAGATGCAAATCTAGTTCGGCGAGGCGATCGGCATTGTGCAAGGTAGCGCGAGATACGGTAGTGCCTGCTAGCTGAACCGGATTGAGTTCGGCCACCGGGGTAATGGCTCCGGTACGGCCCACTTGAACTGTCACGTCATTGAGAATAGTGGGGACTTCTTCGGCGGGGTATTTGAGTGCGATCGCCCAGCGCGGAAATTTGTTAGTAAAGCCCAAGCGATCCTGCAATTCAAAGCTGTTGAGCTTGACCACCACGCCATCGGTGAGATAGGGCAGATCGTGGCGCTTTTCTTCCCACTCGTCGTAATAGCTAGCGACTTCTGTGGCCGACTGGCACCGCTTCCGATTCGGGTTGACCCGAAATCCAAGCGTCTGTAAGAATTCCAGGGCGGCCCATTGGTCGGTCGGTGCGCTGAAGTCACCTGAGCCAGCGGGCATCAGCACCGTATAGGCAAAGAAATCGAGTCGGCGCTCAGCCACGACTTTGGCATCTAGCTGACGCAGCGTTCCGGCGGCGGCATTACGGGGGTTAGCAAATAGCGCTGTGCCTTCAGCCTCGCGCTTTTGGTTGATATCGTCGAATACGTCTAGCGGCAAAAAGGCTTCCCCACGCACTTCAACAATGGGTGGCGGCGTCTGCCCGGCTTCTGTATGCAGCCGCAGCGGAATCGTGCGGATGGTGCGAACGTTCTGGGTAATATCTTCGCCGACAACGCCGTCGCCACGGGTAACGCCGCGTGTGAGCATGCCATTTTCATAGGTCAGCGCGAGGGCATTACCGTCAATCTTGAGTTCGGTGACAGCAGTTGCTTCGCCCACGTCGGGCTCTAGCCGCTGCCAACGGGCCTGCCAGTCTAAATACTCTTCGGTGTCGAAGGCATTTTCGAGGCTGTAGAGCGGGATGTTGTGGCGAACGGAGGTAAATTGTTCGGCGGGCTCGGCTCCGACTCTTTGGGTGGGGCTGTCGGCTGTCTGTAGTGCTGGGTATTGCTCTTCTAGATCTTGTAGCTCTCTATAAAGCCGATCGTAGACAGAATCTGGCAGGTCGGGGGCGTCAAGCACGTAGTAGGCGTAGCTGGCTTTTTGCAGCTGTGATCGCAGTTCAGCCGCCCTCTTTTCGATCTTCTGATCGGGCGTCTGGTCAGCTTTTTGGGTGCCAGTTTTTGGGATAGGTGCTTGCTCAGCCTGCTCTAGAACCACTTTCTACCTCTAAATAGTTCACTTGTACTAAATTTTCTGCACTCATTATGCAATCAATTGTCTACGCTATTCAACCTCAGCGTTGGCTTAAACCTTGACTCAATCGCTCATCTCAGCTTTTGGTCGCTTCATCGTCTCGATTGCAGTTTGCGATAGACCTCTTTTAGATCGACATCGTGGTGGGCGATCGCCACGAGCGTGTGATAGAGCAAATCGGCCACTTCTCCGGCGATCTCGTCGGGCTCATCATCTTTGCAGGCCATGACGACCTCGACCGCTTCTTCGCCAATCTTTTGCAAGATTTTATTGTCGCCACCCTCAAAAAGCTTGTTGGTATATGAGCCTGGCTGAGGGTTTTGCTTGCGATCGCGAATCACACCAAACACCTGTGAGAGCGTATCCGCAGGCGGTGGCAACACCTGAGTGCCCTCTGGATTTTCGATCTGATGAAAGCAGCTGCGCGCTCCGGTGTGGCAGGCAATATCGCCTATCTGTTCAATCGTCACCAGTAGCGCGTCGCTGTCGCAGTCATAGCGCAAGCTCCTCACCTTTTGGATGTGGCCAGAGGTTGCGCCCTTATGCCACAGCTCTTGGCGCGAACGGCTCCAGTACCAGACCTCGCCTGTCTCCATCGTCTTTTGCAAGGCGTCGGCGTTCATCCAAGCCATCATTAGCACGGTGCCGTCTAGATAGTCTTGGGCGATCGCAGGCACTAACCCCTGCTGATTAAAGCGGATTCGATCAATTGGAACAGTGCCCACAAACGGAGTCATAGCTTGTCGAGAATTAGCAAAAATATAGTCTCCATGCTACAGGCTGAGTGGGCATTGAACTGAGTGCGATCGCTTCAATCTTGATCCGGGATCAATATCTGGCTCAATCTCTTAGCTCAATCAGCATCTGCCCAGTTGAACCTGCCTAATTAATAGAGTCGTAACATTACGACACCATTCAAAAACAAAAGCGAACCCAACCCGCTACGATAAAAAACACTGCTTTTAAACACTCAATTCAGGAGCGCGCTTTGGTTAGCACCACGACCTTAAAAACAACCAAGTCTGACGAGATTTTCTCAGCAGCCCAGTCTCTCATGCCCGGTGGCGTCAGCTCTCCCGTTCGGGCTTTTCGTTCTGTCGGCGGCCAGCCCATCGTCTTCAAACGGGTCAAAGGCGCGTACGTTTGGGACGTAGACGAGAATAAGTACATTGATTACGTTGGTACTTGGGGGCCTGCGATTTGCGGTCACGCTCATCCAGAGGTCTTAGAAGCGCTCCATGCCGCGCTCGATAACGGTACTAGCTTTGGTGCGCCTTGCCAGCTAGAAAACGTGCTGGCTGAAATGGTGATTGATGCGGTTCCTAGCGTCGAGATGGTTCGCTTCGTTAACTCTGGTACAGAAGCCTGTATGGCCGTGCTTCGCCTGATGCGTGCCTTTACAGGCCGCAACAAGATCATCAAGTTTGAAGGCTGCTACCACGGCCATGCCGATATGTTCTTGGTCAAGGCTGGCTCTGGCGTGGCGACACTCGGCCTGCCTGATTCTCCAGGCGTTCCTAAAGCGGCTACCGCTGATACGCTAAACGCCCCCTACAACGATTTAGAAGCGGTCAAAAAGCTCTTTGCTGAAAATCCCGATGAGATTTCTGGGGTAATCTTAGAGCCTGTGGTCGGCAACTCTGGTTTTGTCGTGCCAGACGCTGGCTTCCTCGAAGGTCTCAGAGAAATCACCAAAGACAACGGTGCGCTGTTGGTTTTTGACGAAGTAATGACTGGCTTTCGCATTTCCTATGGTGGTGCCCAACAAAAGTTCAACGTCACGCCTGACTTGACGACGCTGGGTAAAGTCATCGGCGGTGGCCTGCCTGTTGGCGCGTACGGTGGTCGCCGCGAAATTATGGAAATGATTGCACCTGCTGGCCCTGTCTATCAAGCTGGTACGCTTTCTGGCAATCCTCTAGCGATGACCGCCGGGATCAAAACGCTCGAAATTCTGCGTCGCTCCGGTGCTTACGATCAGCTAGAACGAATCACTAAAAAGCTCAGCGAAGGCTTGCTAGCAGCCGCTCGCGATGCTGGCCACGAGGTGACAGGAGGCAGCATCAGCGCCATGTTCGGCATGTTCTTTACAGGCTCGCCTGTCCACAACTACGACGATGCCAAGACCTCCGATCTAGAGAAGTTCAGTCGCTTCCATCGAGGCATGCTAGAGGAGGGCATTTACCTGGCACCTTCTCAGTTTGAGGCCGGCTTTACCTCACTAGCGCACACTGACGAAGACATTGAGCAAACGATTGCTGCGGCGCGTCGGGTGTTTGCAGAGATCTAGACGATGCAGTGAGCACAATATGGTGAACAGTGCAGCGAAAAGTGCAGTGAACATATACGACGATGAGCTATCCGTTCTAGAAGCTGAGATTGGCGGCGCTAGCCCGCACGATCCGCTCGATCTGATCGCCCTTGCTGGGGAGGAAAATGAGCCGAAGCCGGACGCGGATGTGATGCTGGCGCTGCTATATCATCCTGATAGTCAGCAGCGGATGCTAGGTGCCAGGGCCTTCTGTGAAATAGTAGACAACCGGGCCATTCCCTTTTTAATCGGTCTATTGGGTGATCCTTGTCCTCTGGTGCGAGTGAGCGCAGCCAATGCCCTAGGACACAACACTAGCTCGACCGCCGTGGAGCCTTTGATGGCTCAGTTTCATCGAGACTGGAATGGCTATGTCCGCAAAGGGGTGATCTGGGCGCTAGGCAACAGCCATGATGCCAGGACGATCGATACGCTAATTGATGCGCTCAAACATGACATCGCGGCGGTGCGCCTGTGGGCGGCAAGTGCGCTAGGTCAAACGCCCAAAATTGACTATGACTGCATGATTAAGGCGATGCCCGCTCTGATTGGTGGACTGCGCCGCGATGCCGTCGCTGCGGTTCGCAGTAACTGTGCTTGGGCAATCGGACAGATCTGCGCGGAACTGCCGTCAAATGTGGTCTATGCGACGGCCATCGATGCGCTGATCGAGGCGTTTGCAGAAGACGATGAGTTTGGCGTTAAAGAGGATGCTCGTTCTGCGATCTTAGGTGTAGGCGACTCTCGCGGGCTCCAGGTAATCGAAGAGATTGAGCAAGACGGTTATTTTTGAGACTGTCGGGCTCGATTTGCGCCCGGCAGATTCTTAGCTTGCTGCCGCAACTTCTATATTAAAGATATGACGCCCTGGCTATGGCTGAATCTAGCCTGCTTGTTCTCGCCACCAGTCAGCGGCCACGGCAAAGTCAATCTCTTTGCTCAGGCAAGTAACGCCTGCGCGCGTACCCTCTAGAAACTCGTAATCGGCGGCAGTAGCAGAAGCTAGTTCTGCAAACTCGGAAGTAGGCACACGGACAACTTTGTTATCTTTGAAGGTAACTACAATCTCATTGGTCTTTGCATCGTAGCGGGCACTGGTTAGATCGCTTGGCAGAGCCTCTGGCGCTGAAATTACGGCATCATAAGTTAGAGGGCTGAGCGTCATGTGTCTTCTCCGTAAATTGAGTCCCAAATTTCCCATGCCTGATCGAGATTTGCGACTAGAATTTCGACGTATGCTTCTATTTTAGAAGCTTTGAGCTTACCTGACAGGATCTCGGCATCACCTAGCGATCTACCATACGCATCTTCGCTACCGTCCTCTCGTTTACCAAGATAGATGCGTAGCTCCCACTCAGGCCGAACTGGGCTAGGTTTGACATGCACATGGGGTGGGCGATGGTCGCGGGTGTACACCAGATAGAGGATACCGCCGAGGCGGAAGACCGTAACCATAGGCTTGTTAGAGATGATGAAGATGGTCAATGAGAAAGATACAGCAAAGCGCGGATGCAATCGACAATAACTCCGATCTGCTTTGCAGATAAAAGTTCATCTACTTCGATAGCTGACTAGCCGTCTCTCTGGTCTGATTCCAAAATGCGTCTACGAACGATTGACCCTCCTGCATGAGAGAGGCTATCACTTTTTTTCCAGCAGTCTGCGGTGTTCCAGCGGTGAAAGGGGGCTCTGGAGAGTACTCCATCATCAGTTGAGTTACCTGTGCGGTCTCTTCATTGCAAAGCAGGCTCAAAAGAGTGAACGCAAAGTCGATACCAGAGGTGACGCCTGCACCTGTCACTCGATTGCGATCCACAACTACTCGCTGTGGGACAACTTCTACACCTAGCGCGGCGAGCTGATCTCGAAAGGCCCAATGACAAGTCGCACGATATCCGTTTAGCACTTGCGCTGCGGCTAAAATCATAGATCCTATGCAAACACTCGTTACATACTGAGCAACATCCGCCTGCCGTTTTATAAAGGCTAGGACGCTCTTGTCCTTCATCGCGTCAAGCTGTCCTAATCCACCACCTGGTACACAAATGACATCCAATGGCGGACAGTCTGAAAAGGTAGTGGTCGGCGTGAGCACTAGCCCTTCATTGCTTTCGACGGGGGACAAGTCCTTCCAAACTAGATGAGTCTGCGTATTCGGTGGGAAAGACAAAACTTGGTAAGGCCCGGTCAAGTCGAGCTGAATAACGCCTGGGTAAATCACGAAGCCAATTTGTAGTGGAGGCATAGTACGCGGTTGCTCATAGTCTGCGGTTGTGAAACGATCGTAGAACTCGGCCTAGAGGTTGAATAGACCTCAAGTGGGTACACCTTCAGCGACATCATGCCCCCTGACTTACACTCATTCTTCAGTGTGATCGCAACCGCGCCTACTGAAGAAGTCTTGCGATACCGATTTATGGATATCGCTAGTGATTGCTTTGGCGTACAGCGTTGGGGGATCTATTTATTAAATGAACAAAACAAACTGAAAAGTGTTGATGCAAAGGGCGTCTCAGACACTTTCATCGAGCGCTATCAGCAGTATGGTGCATCGGTCGATCCGGTCTTACGCTACGTTCGCCATTACCATGCACCGGCCCATGAAGCGATTGTTCTGCCACAAGGTGGTTGGAAGCAAAGCGAGCTGTATAAAAGGTGCTGTTCAACCCATAATCACGAGCACATAATGACGGGGCCGATTGTCGGCAAAGGTCGCTTAGTTGGGACGGTAAATTTCGCGCGGATTGGTAACGCTCCCTCTTTTGGACGATCAGACCTAGCAGCATTAGGCGCGGTCTGTGCTCATTTCTCAGCGCGGCTTGCAGAAGTGCGATCGCTTTCCGCTACAGCCCAGAACATCTTGCTTCAGCGGCTGACACCACGAGAGGTTGAAATCGTAGACTTAGTGGCCAAAGGATTGACCAATGCGGCGATTGGGAAAGAACTATGGATTACGCAGAATTCTGTCAAGCAGGCGCTCAAGCGAATGTTCAAGAAGTTAGGTGTTTCCGCTCGTACGGAGATGGTAGCGAAGCTAAGAGAACATATATAGAAACGTTGAGTAGCGCTGTTGCTTACTTGTTCTACTAGCAGTACTCAGCACCTGCTTTTCTCGCTACGTCAACGCATCTACTTGTTCCAAAAATGAAGAATTTTGGAGCAGTTAGCATGTACTATCTTAGAGGTCGCTAACGGCGTCCGAACGTGTTCCGAGAGCTTTCATGTGCAACTAGGTACCCATACCCCAAACGTTTAGAGTGTAGTGCCGATACTTTTGCAAACAGGTGATCTTCGTATTTTGGGTTACCCCGGTGACCATCCTCCGATACACGTTCATGTCGTTACTAGAGATCGCTTGTTAGAAGTAAAAATAGATATCTCTGGCTCTGAACCAACGGAGATGCGACTGGCTAAAGATGAGCGGATGAAGACGATAGCAAAGCATACTAGGTGAGCACTCAAACTTTGCAGAGATAATCTAGAGATACTCACAGAAGGGGCCAAAAAATATTATGCTGCACAATAAAGCGACCAGTGCTCACTACGACCGTGAACGTAAGGCGGTAGTGGTGGAGTTTGCTGATGGCTCTGCTGGCATCTGGCCAGTGCGCCTATTAGAGATGGTCAGATACGACGGGGTAATGATTGGGTGCCGCTCGAAGCAACCGAGGCTCAGCTAGAAGCCGTCGATCTAGGCGGGGAGCATGTTTACTGGGATGAGATAGGCCAAGACTTTCGTGTCTCCGATCTCAAAGCGGGTATCTATGGCCGTGAGGTGTGGATGGCTAAGATCGAACAACAGATGGCGATCGCCTCTCAGCTAGATGACCGTTTTGTTGATAGAGGGGTGTGTGATCGCGCCTTTTCAGTCATAAATCAGCGTGATTATCAAGCCTAACTAAACGCCTTGGCATGTCTGATTAAAAAGGATAGATAAGACCCCTAGGTGAAGCACCATTTTGAGCTAAAGCGATGTCAGTAGGGGATAAACAATCTGATTACACAACACTGAAATCTCTGTTCTAGCTGGCCTGCTCTAAATCTTCTACGCGCCCATTGATGTTCGCCATCGCTAATAGCAGCGCCTGGGTAGCTTGCTGACTAGCACGCCGATCTGCACGCATCTCTTGAATCAGAATATTAAATCGGTCATCGCTCTCGATAGCCCGTTCGGTCAGAACCGAGAAGGCTTCGGCATTCCTCGCGATTTGCTGTTCATTAACAGATTGTCCATCGACTGTTCTCTCCAATGCAGCCTCTAGGCGATCTAGCCGTTCGTAGTTAGCGCGAGCTTGCTGGGCGCTGGGCTGAATGAACTCAATTATCAACAAGTTGATGGTGTTACTGAGGGTTTCTAGTCCTTCTTCAATTCGGTCTAGTCGATCAGTCATGCCTGATGCCTTTTTCAGAGTTTTGCAGTGATGCGATCGCATACTGAAGGCAAGCGCGGATATCCTCCGTTTGCAGCTCACTACTCACTATAGTAGTCGCGGATGATATCGCTAAAAGATAGCTCTTCATTGGGTAGTTCGAGCACATTCTGAACGGGAATGTGCGTCTCGGCGATACAGGGTTTGCCAAAGTGAATCAGTGGGTCAACCACAATTCTATCCATGCCGACATGCTCGCAAGCGATAGCCTTTATTCTACGTCAAAGGGCAGGTTGCGAAATTCGTTCGGGAAAGCAGCTATTAGGGCTATTAGCCTTCTGGTTTCCGCTCTATCCACTCAGCAAGTGCATAGCCTGTTGCTCTGTAATCTTTTAGCGCTTCATCCGCTGCTTCCATTTGTTGGCGAAATTCGGCACCATGGTTTCTTAACTTATGCATGTGCTTACTAAGCTGGGCATACGCGATTTCAAATGCCTTTTTTCGCTTTGCTAGCTCAGGTTCGTAGGGATTGATAGCCATGTGCTTCGATAGATGGAGTAGCACTAATATGCCCATCTTCAAACGTGGTTCTCGTGACTACGCTTTAAAGCCCCTACTCTGAATAGATTCTCAAAAGCTAATCGTTGTGACTGGCAAACTTTGACAGCACATAGTAATTACTCAGCTAACGCCCTATCTTGTGGATTAAACGGATGTACTGAAGCGTTGATACGTGATCGCATAGCTGAAGATAGCGAAGCTTCGACTGCTTAGCTACCTTTCCTTAATCCCTCCGCTAGAATATGGGAGAGAGTTCAAATGTACTGTTTTGATGTTGAGGCTGCCTCAATCAGTGTAAGTAACGTCTTAAGGAGGCTTGTAGAACGTGTCTAATAGTCTGAATATTTGTGATGTGAATACGCTAGATGAGAAAGAACCTACATTTGTACTGGATTTTTTGACTGAGACAATCACAGTGCGAGAGCTGATTCGCTCGCGGGTGTACCAAGAGGTCAAGGATTACAATACAGAGCCGTCAGCGTATTTTTCAGGGCTTGTACAGCCGTCAGGAACAGAAAAAATGCTGAACGGGTACAAGCTGAGAGCGCCTAGAAGGATTAGCTGGGAAGCGCAGTTCGAGCAGGCGATCGCATCCTTTCAAAGCAATGGCTTTATTGTTCTAGTCAATGACGAGCAGGCAATCGCCTTAGATGATGAAATTGTCGTAGCACCTGAGACGACTGTTGCCTTCTTAAAGCTTGTTCCTTTGGTAGGTGGGTAGTGATGAGTGAAGACGCTACGCTGAGCCAAGAAGAGTGCTTAGCACTAATTAAGGAAATTGAAAACTCTTTCTTCTTTGCCCATAAATGTCAACGAAAGCTAGTTGACCAGCTCCGTTCGGGCTCTACCGAAGACAGAAATGTACTGATTAAGAAAATTGAGAATTCTTTCCCTTCTGCCTATGAAGATTGTCAAAAGCTAGCTGACCAGCTCCGTTCGCTCTCACCCAAAAACAACGTTATACTTTCGCTCGAAATAAAGCGCTGGTATCGCAGGCAGATAGAAACAGACCTACCGCGAGTTGAGACAGATGAAACAAAAGGGCGTCGCCAGGGGGTTGATAGCATTAGCTACGTTCTCCATGACATGGCTCGGATAACCTGCCAGAAGCTACCTTTTACCTACCCACAAGTAATGGAGTGGCTATCTCATATCTCCTCTCTACCCCTGTCAGACAAAACGGCCAGACATGCGAGCTACGTCGGCATCTCAGTTATCTTAAATCACTATCTAGAAGCTCATCCCCTGACACTAGCCCTGCAAGAAAGTATAGAGAGGATATATACCAATCTCGATGCAAGTGGCTCTGTTTTAGTGAATGATTTAGACGGATACGCTTGGAAGGCCGGTTTGTATGTTCTGACATCTATTGGCCTAGAAACCATGCCGCAGGTAATTAGAACAAGTAAATCTGACCTAGCCGCTGAATATGTTAGAGCCTGTCCAATTGAAGTAAGAGCTGCCTGGGTACATTTGTTGAATCAGTGTAATAGAGCACCAGGATCTAAACCTTCCAAGACGTGGTTGAAAGCTGTCTCATCAGAGTTAGAAATTATCGGAAAAGACTCTTTTGTGCGAGCGTTGCTCAGCTGGCTTCCATTGGTAGAGCAGCAGCCAATTGTTTTGAACGAAAAAGGGCGGAACAGCTTCTACTACAACAGTTACATTTTCAAATGGCTAATGTGGCTTGGTGCTGAGCAAAATAATGCCGAGCTAGCCCAAGCCATCGGGAGCCTGGCCAATGCTGCTTATAGCAAGAATAACGAGCACGGTTCGCGCAGAATCAGTCTTGGCAACGTCTGCGTTATGGCGCTGGGACGAATGCAAATTCCGCAGGCCGTAGAACAGCTATCTTTACTCAAAGCGAAGGTGAAGTTCACGCCCGCTCAGAAACAAATAGAGAAAGCTCTAACCCAGGTTGCCGAGCGAGAGGGCCTAACTTGGATAGAAATTGAAGAAATGTCTGTACCGACCTATGGCCTGACAGAGGTCGGGATTCTTCGTGAGACGCTAGGCGACTATACGGCTGAGCTACGAGTAAGAGATACTAACCGGGTTGTTATTAGCTGGATTCGACCCGACGGAAAATCACAAAAATCTGTTCCTAAGGCGGTTAAAGATCACTCTGCTGAGGCGCTGAAGAATCTAAAGCAGACCGTCAAAGAACTCAGGCGTATGCTGCCTGTACAGCGCGATCGCATCGAATCGATTTATCTTCAGCCCAGAACCTGGGACTTTGCAACCTGGCGATCGCGCTATTTAGATCATCCCTTAGTTGGAACATTAGCAAGACGGCTGCTCTGGCAGTTTGAGTCAGGCACAGAGGAAAAAGAAACCTCTCACACCGTAGGTATTTGGCAGACGGATCGGCTAGTTAACCTCGAAGGGCAACCCATTTCTGAGCTGGATGATACCACCCGAGTCAGCCTCTGGCACCCCATCACCTCCGATAGTGAGACCATCCAGGCATGGCGTCGCCAACTGTGGGAATATCAGATCCAACAGCCCTTTAAGCAAGCGCACAGAGAGGTCTATTTGCTCACCCCGGCAGAGGAGGCCACGCGCACATACTCCAACCGCTTTGCAGCCCATATCCTCAAGCAGCATCAGTTCAAGGCACTGTGTGATCGCAGAGGTTGGCGGTACTCATTGCAGCTAATGATAGATTGCAACTTGGACAGTTCGGCTGTTCTAATGCTGCCTCATTGGGATCTCCAAGCAAAATTTAGAGTAGAAGGCGTGGGTGAAGAGTACGGCGAGGACTCGACAGACGCAGGTACTTTTTGGCATGTAGCAACCGATCACACCAGCTTTCAGCTTCTTAATAGCCCGGCAGCGATAGAACCGCTCGGCTTATCTAATATTCCGGCCATCGTTTTCACCGAAGCGATGCGAGATATCGATTTGTTTGTAGGCGTTGCTAGCGTTGGTAATGACCCTAACTGGATTGATAGCGGCAATCGGCATCAGCACCAAACCTACTGGCATAGCTATTCTTTTGGCGATCTTTCTGCCACTGCGAAAACCCGGCGGCAGGCGTTAGAGAACTTGGTCCCTAAGTTAAAGAAAATTCGCGATCGCTGCTCATTTCAAGACCGTTTCTTGATCGTTAAAGGCGATATCCGTACCTATAAAATTCACTTAGGCAGCAGCAATATTCTGATGGAACCTAACGATCAATACTTATGCATTGTAAGGAGTCATAACGCTCACGCCGAGTCATTTTTCCTGCCTTTTGAGGGCGATAAAACGCTATCGTTGATTTTGAGCAAAGCCTTTTTGCTAGCGGACGATGCCAACATAAAAGATGAAACCATTGTGCAACAGATACAAAGAGGGTTGGCGTAAGGAGCGTTGGCGTAGAGTTCCATAGTTGAACTGGTTGTTTGTGATGAGTCAACAGTCTCGAACATTCCTTGTCTTTTCAGTACTAGACTGCTAGCACTACACAGAGACTGCGGATACTGAGCTTATGCAACCTATCGACTGGCTGATTGTTATTGGCTACCTAATTTTGACGCTGGTTTTGGGTGCGTATGTCTCTCGCCGAGTGCTGAACCCGGAGCGGATAGATTTTTTTGCTGCGCGGCGATCGCTCTCTTGGTGGCTATCAGGCACCAGTATGGCAGCGACGACGTTTTCTGCGGATACGCCGCTTTATATTGCTGGGATTGTGGCCAATCGCGGGATTGCGGGTAATTGGGAATGGTGGTGCTTTGGCTTTGCCCATGTGCTGATGATCTATCTGTTCGCGCGGCTGTGGCGACGCTCAGAGATTGTCACGGACGCGGAGCTAACTGAGCTGCGCTATGGCGGTGAGCGGGCGGCGGTGCTGCGGGGAGTGAAGGCGTTTTTGTTCGCGGTGCCGATTAACTGCTTGGGCATTGGCTATGCAATGCTGGCGATGATGAAGCTGATGGCGGTGCTGCAAGTGTGGGATGGAACGGATGCGTCGGTAGGCGGACCGAAGGTTTGGAGCGCGATCGCACTTACGGTCATTGTCATCTTCTACGCTGCCTTCTCTAGTCTTTGGAATGTAGTTGCTACAGATTTCTTTCAATTTTTCGTGGCGCTGCTCGGCTCCCTAGTGGTTGCGGCTGTCTCTGTCAATGCAGTCGGCGGTATGCGCCCGCTGGTTGAACAGCTCAGCGCCAGCAACCCTGAGTTGCTGACTTTTACCCCGCTGCGGTTCGATCAAGGAATTGAATGGAGCGCTCTGGCGGCGATTCCCTCCAGCACTTTTCTGGCCTATGGCTTTTTGCAGTGGTGGTCTTTTCGGCGCAGCGATGGCGGCGGTGAGTTCGTTCAGCGACTAGCTGCCTCGAAAACGACGGCGGATGCTGAAAAAGCCGCTTGGTTATTTAGCGTTTTACACTACGTCGTACGGACTTGGCCCTGGATCATCTCAGCCCTCGCCGCCGTTGTGCTCTATCCAGATCTGGTTGATAAAGAGCTGGGCTACCCTTTACTGCTGGTGGACTATCTACCACCCGTGATTTTGGGTGTGGTGGTGACTTCTTTAATCGCGGCTTTCTTGAGCACAGTCTCAACCTTGATTAACTGGGGTGCGTCCTATCTCACGACTGACTGGTATGTTCGGTTTTTGAGCCCGACCGCGACGACTGGTGAGAAGCTGCTAGCAGGCAGGATAGCTTCGATCCTGATAGCGATTTTAGGCGGCATGGCCGCTTTCGTTTCGAACGATATCGCGACGATTTTTCGGCTAGTCATCGCTGTCGGTACCGGGCCGGGGCTGGTTTTGATCTTGCGCTGGTTTTGGTGGCGAATCAACGCGGCGGCTGAGCTAGCAGCGGTGGTGGTTGGTTTCTTGGTTGGGTTGGTGACCAGCGCGGGGCCGAGCTGGCTGGTGATAGAGGAGTTTGGCTTGCGGCTAATGATTATTACTGCTGTAACAACGCTGGTATGGGTAGTGACGATGCTATTGACGCCAGCAGAGAGCGATCAGGTGTTAGATCGCTTTTATGCGAAGGTTCGCCCTGGGGGACCAGGCTGGCAAAAGCAGCAGCAGCGCACGGGGATAAAGCCATTGCAGAATCTGGCTCTAGACGGGCAAAAAGCAGTGGCGGCAGGGCTAGTACTGTTTGGGTCGATGTTTGCGGTGGGTGGGTTTTTGTTGTTGCGATCGCTTACTGGCTGGCTCTCTTTAGCCATTGCGGTAATCAGTGGTTTCTGGCTACGTCAGCTCACCAAACGACCTGCCTTTTCGACGCCTCGCCCTGGGGTCGAAGATGGCTAGAATTTGGCGAAGCTAACCCGCTAAGATGAAAGTAGGAATTTACATAACTTCAATTAAGTCGCGCCGCCATGGGTTTCTTTCGTCAATATATTGCACCGCTGTTTATCGTACTGATTTTTGCAGTTGCGCTACTAGCCGTCAGCGCCAGAATTTTTCTACCCAGCGATATGATGGCCCCTGCGCCGATAGAAGAACCCATCTCCGTACTCCTTGACCATACGGGCGTAAGTGTAGACATCGCAGTTTTTCCAACTACTTAGTGCCTAGCTCCTTTGCTGTTCCCGGATATCGGCTAGAATCTGGCTCTACATTAGATAGAGCTCGCCTAGTCAAATTTATGCAGCGCGCCTATCGCGATTTGGGCGCTACCGAAACCGGTGACCATCTAGCCGATACCGTCAATCGCCACTTCACTGCTAGCTCTAAGCTGTGGTGGCTGATCGGCCCTCAATCCTTTCTATCAGGGGGATTGCCAGGACTGCAGCGGCACCAGCCTGTGGGCTGCCTTTGGCTAGGCGAATCTATCGATCAGCGCAACGGACACCGGCAAGCCTACGTTTTTTTACTCTATGTAGAAGCCGCCCACCGTCGCAAAGGTCTCGGTAGCGCGCTCATGCGACACGCTCATCAATGGGCAAAAGAGCAGAACTATCAGCAGGTCAACTTACAGGTATTTGAAGATAATATCGCTGCGCTTAGCCTATATCAAAAGCTGGGTTACACACCGCAAGCGAGATGGATGTCTGTAGATATCTAGAGATAGATAACTAGAGATATTACCTCGGCAACAAAATGCATAAGCCTGAAGTAAATCCCCTCCACCGGAGGGGTGCCCAACGGGCGGGGTGTGTTGGCAGTGAGTAGCGCTAGCGGCTGTATTCTGTTTGTCCGCCAGAGTAAT